>NZ_JBFBIK010000002.1:0-192937 GCF_040685555.1 Sphaerisporangium sp. NPDC088356 | reverse complement strand
CGAGCGCGGCCTGCGGCATCCTTTGGTGGTCATCTTGGGGCTGACCGCGTGCGCGACGCTGGTGGTGGGTGGCGACAGCGTGGCGGCGATCTGGCAGTGGGCGGCCCGCAGCTCGCAGGAGAGACTGGAGCGGCTGGGCGCCTGGCGCGATCCCTTCACCGGCCGGTTCACCGTGCCCAGCGAGCGCACCTTCCGACGGGTGCTCGCCGACCTGGAGGCCGACGCCCTGGACGCGGCCACCTGCGGCTATGTGACGGATGCGGCCCGAGGGCCGGCTCCGGTTCCCCAGATCCCCGACACCCCAGGGCCACCCGAGCGTGAGCAGCGCCGCGCCGCATCGCGCCGGCTCACCCACCCGGCTCCCGAGGGCCTGCTATCGGCCGTCGCGGTGGATGGCAAAGCCCTGCGCGGAGCCCGGACCGCCGACGGACGGGTCTTCCTCGTCGGGGCGATCACCCATCAGAGCGGCGCGGTCCTGGCCCAGCGCCAGGTGCCCAGCAAGCGCGGCGAAGGCCCGGCGGCCCGGCAGTTGCTATCCGGCCTGGACCTGGCGGGCATGGTCGTGACCTTGGATGCGCTGCACACCACCAAGACCACAGCCCGTCTGATCACCGAGGAGTTGCAGGCTCACTACGTTCTGATTCTCAAGGGAAACCAGCCGTTGGCCCACGCCGCCGCCCGAGCTCTGCTGACCGGCCCGGACATCGGCTGGACCGAGACCACCGGCATCGATGACGATCGCGGGCACGGCCGCACCGAGCGGCGCACCCTGCGGACCGCGCTCACCGACGACGCTCTGTTTCCCGGCGCGCGTCAAGCCTTCCGGCTGCGCCGCGATGTCGGCGACCTGGACGGCGTCTGGACCAGCAAGGAGATCGTGTACGGCATCACCAGCCTGCCCGCGCACTTGGCCGGCCCCGCCCACCTCAACCACTACGAACGCGGGCACTGGGCCGTGGAAAACCGGCTGCACTGGGTCCGCGATGTCACCTTCGGGGAAGATAACTCACAGCTCAGAACCGGAACCGCACCGCGGGCACTCGCCAGCTTCCGCAACCTGGCGATCAGCACCATCCGCCTGGCCGGACGCGCCAACATCGCCCACGCCCGCCGTGATCTCCTCGTCCACGACGCCGCCTTTGCCGTTTACGACATCTGATCAACGATCACTAATCCGGACAGATCTCATGAACGCCGGGGCCGTGGCCAGGTCGGTGCGTTGGATCTTCCCTAGCTGGTTGTCGGCCGTGCCGTTAGTGACCATCGCATCGGAAGCTCACTCCCGAGGAGATCACCAAGCTTGTCGCCCGCTACCAGGTCGGGGCGTCCATCCGCTCGCTCATCAAAGAGTTCAGGATGCACGAACAGACGGTACGCGCGCACCTGCGGCGGCGGGGAGTGACCCTTCGGCTGCAACGTCCGTCCGATCACAGACAGCCAGGAAGACGAGGTGGCCAGGCTGTATGTAGAGAAGAGCATGATCATCGCTGAGCTGGTGGTGAAGTTCAAGGTTGGGAAGACGGCGATCCGGAATGCCCTGGTGCGGAAGGGAGTGGTGCGGAGACCATCGGCGAGACGACCGCAGAACGAAGACCGTGAGCAGACAACCCGGCCGGAGGATCTACCGTCGCTCTAGCCGATCAACTATCCGCTCCACAGGGCGTCGAACAGCTCCTCCTTGGTTAGCTCGCGGTCCCCACAAAGCTGCTGAGCAGCGATAGGTCCCTAACCAGAGTTCGTCCTGCTGCGCTTGCTTGTCGAAGTGTGGCTCCGCCCAGCCGTTGACGCCGCTGCCCCCAAGACCCGTGATGATCCTCGTCAGAAGTCAACCTGCTCTCACCGAAGCTGCCGCCCTTGTAAGCGTCCAGGGCACAAGCAACATGACCCTGCATGACAAGGGGTCTGCTGCAAGCTCACTCGATCTCCACTAGCCGTGGCACATGCTCAACCGGCAGGCGGTGAAGCATCTTGGCGCCCTCTCTAGGCACTAGATCTACGGCCGCCTCGTCAGGGAGGGCCTGAAGCTCTTCGGCTGGAAGGGGACACGTGGGGAGCTGGAAGATCCACTGTTCTTCGATATCGAACTCGATGATGTAGCTGCCAAGATCTACAGCCAACGGGCGCGTCTGGACGATGACACTACTGGGTGTGGATTGGGCCACGATCGTCCGAGCGCCAGCCGCCGTAATCGGGAAGCGGTACTTGTCCGACTCGTAGACCTGCCCAAGCAAGAGATCCGCCACGGTGCAGATGCGTTGCACCTGCTCTGCGGTCAGGTTGGCCAATGAGGGGATGGTGACCCGCGTTGGAGTGTACTGCTGGAAGATGAGTAGTGCCTTGGCGAACTCCAGGAGGTCAGCGGCTCGCTGGGTGATCGGGTTATCGCCTTCTGGTATGACCATGCGATGACCAAGCTCGCCGGCACCCTGTACGCCCAGAACAGCGGCATTGCCCGGCCGCAGGTCGCGTACGAACAGCAGCGACGGGAGCGACTGATAAGGCGCCTTTCCGCTGAGGTCATTAAGGATGAATTGCAATCCATAGCGGCCACTTACCAAGTTAGCCTTGATAACTATCGTGAATATTCCAGCTCTATCTTGGGCCGTAAGACTATGACCTCCCTCGACTTGGCCGGCCGACCTCGCTGGGTTGATCAATGGGATGCGATGCAGGATCTGGCCATCTGGACCTAGAAGCCGGGCCTCAAGATCGGGAAGCGAGGTGTCGACCGCCGCGAAGTAGGAAAGCAATGCTGGTTCCTCGTCCGCGAGGCCGGTGGGGTCGTCGACTACGGTCACCGCTCCAGGGACGTTTTCCAGATGCGTCCCGTACTCCCAGAACTCACGAACTGCGGCAGCCTCCGGCGTGCCATCCTCGGGCGTCAAGTTGAAGTACGTCCGAATTGGCCGCAGTTGGGCTACGCCCCCTGTCCGATAGAAGGCACGGATCACCACGCAACGAGCTGCATCAATGGCGTGATACTTGGCGTAGGCAAATCCAGGCGCTTGAGCTAAGACCGCAGAACCCTGACTAAGATCCGGCGCAGGCTCGATGGTGAGAGTGTAGCGATAGAACGGATCGGTCTCCTGGAGGAGAGCCTCGATCTCTGCCACCTTCGCAAAGGCTGCCGCGGCTAAGGATCCGCCCGGGGCGGCTCCTAACGATGAGTCCCCAATGCGCATCGCGCGCTCGATGAGATCGAAAGTACGCTCCTTGCCATTCCCTATAAAATAGTCGACAGCAGCAGGATGGTGTGACGCTAAAGTCTCGAGGCGCGACAGGCCGTCCCACCAGGTGGGGAAGAGGTCGTTGTCGGTCTTCTCATGAAACCAGGCTCGCTGCTCACGGGTTGGATCCCACGGCATGAGCACTGTCCAGCGCTTTACTGGCATCCTGGTGCTGGCTACCTCGGCTTGGAATGCGGCGAAGGACTCCAGCACCTGCGTCTTCTGACCAGCTTCAAGAGCTTTGAAGAACTTCTTGATCTGGTACACGTCCCAGCCGTCGGGAGTCCAGATCCGCACGTCCATCCCCCCATCACCCTGAGAGGGGGTGATGCGTTGGGCGCCTTCGGGATACTCACTGAAGAGGAGGATGGCAACGAGGTCTTCCATGTCGTTGCCACTGATGGTGGCCCAAGGGACGCGAGTCATAGATGCAGACTACCCAGCCGCCCTACAGCAAGGCATAGGCGGAAAATATTTCAATCTGATGACAGTCGAGATGGCTAATAGCTCGACACCTACGTTATGGGATTACAAACGCGACACTGTACCTAGCCCGTGTGACTGCAACGTAGAGCCTTGCCAAGTCGCCAGCCTTCTCAGGATCGCGGTTGTGATAGTAGTGAGTCATCGGTTTAGTCGGAAATATTAGAACGCGGTCAAAGGTACTACCTTTCGACACACCGAAATTCATCGCATCCAAGCCCTGCGTGTCCGAGTTCTTCTGGTGCCGAAGAACGACCGGCGCGTAACGCTCGACGTAGGAGGAAACCTCCTCCGGCCGGATGTCAAAGATCCCATCGTGGCCGGTGATTCCTTCATTCATTGACACAGTTTGAGGCAGATCGGGATATAGACTATCCGCAAAGTCACAGATGGCTTGGTTACACCGATGACTCTCCACTCGTTCGTCAATCACACACATATCGGCCCGTTTATAGAGCCAGGCGGCTATGCCGCCGCCCTTGAACTTCTTATTCTTGCTTGAATTATTTGTAGGAGTTGTGGCCTGACGAGGATCGCCTACCAGGGTGGTAGCTATCGGCGATGCCAGCAGTAGATCGAGAAGCTCCAAGTCATGGCCCGTCATATCCTGCACTTCATCTATGTAGATATGATCATACATAGCCGCGAGGCGGTCAACAACCTTGCCACCGCTAAGCCGATTGGCCTCTACAGCAAGAGCCGCCACCTCGTTGCGATATACAGCCTTATTGGAATCAAGGTAATAAAACTTAGGATTGTTCTTGGAAGCGAACCTTGGTCGCTCGCCAACGAAATTGAGGCCCCGCATGATCCCAGCCTCACTCAGCACGGCACTCTGATACGGCCTCGCACATTGATTCATGAGAAAGGTGTACCAACCCATGGTGGTCACCAACCTTGGGATAACTCCGCCACCGCTGTAGGCAAGCCGCTCTGTGAGCTGGCGAAGGTTTTCGTTGGTGTATGTCGTCACCAGCGTTCGTCGGGTTGGATCCTTTAGCACACAATCAATGATATGCTGAGTTTTTCCAGACCCCGCAGCTGCAATCACAGCCCGGTTGTTATGCGATTGCATCTTGGATGTATCCAGGCATATTGACGCTCTGAGCACTATTGAAGATAGTGAGCGCACAGGTCGTCTTATTCTTATCGGCTGTCATATGCTTCAGCAGATCTTCCTCAGAACCGTACGATTTGCCGAGAATCTCGTTCATCATTGCCAGACTGTTCGCATTCAGCAGCTGTGATTCAAGTGTCTTGTAGCGCTTATCCTCGCCTACGCACACGGTCACGTTTCCATGTGCGATGTAACCTTCGTAGTTGGCGCGCACGTCAGCAGTATCTTTGCCGTCGTTGTCCGTCACGATAGTGACATGATTCTTCTTCAGAAGGATGGCAATGTCCAGGAAGCGCTTAAAGGATATGGCACGTACACTAATTACATCGATGCCATCTTCGATAGGCAGCCGCCCATGCTGATCAAGATAGGCTCGTTGGACGATCAGCTCGTCGGATGGCCCCTCTACGAGGATTGACTTGCGTGCGAGTACAAGGCGGAGGGTTTCGTAGCCCGGCAGCTTGCGGAAGTAATCCCGCGTATCGGCTGGGAGTCCGTCCAGCCGGAACCCGCCAGCCTCCGAAAGGAGCACCAGTTTTTCTAGGCCAAGCTTGTTCAATACATAGGAGCTATGGGTCGTGATGAAGACCTGCTTGCCCTGACATTTGTCTCTGATCTTCTTGACGAGCTTGCCTAGGTTCGGAAAAGAAAGATGGTTCTCCGGCTCCTCCACCAACACGATATGCGCCTCGTCGACATCCTTATTAAGCGCAAGGAGGATCTTGAGCGTACTCTGCTCGCCCTTTCCCACGAACTGGAATGGCAATTCGTCGAGGTGTGGCACGATGTTGCTTTCCCAACTCGACCGATGAGAGACGTCGATATTCAGGGTTAGCTTTCGGTCGCTGACATCACGAGGCGCGCCGCGCAGCTTTTCATTGATCTTGATGATTGAGTCGTCGCCCGAAAAGTTCTCGCGCAAGCTCCGATAAGCTCGCGCGAGTTCGACCCGTTCCCTGGGCTCAAGATTTGCGCTAATTATGCCATTAAGGTAATAGTCGACACCACTTTGCAGTTGGATTGTGGAAGCGTCAATCAGAGATGCTGTGGCTGGGATGCTGCGTGATGTGATTCGGTTCCCGGAAAAGGCCAGCCACTCGACCTCATAGTACTCAGTTGGCACAAGCCTGACGTTCGAGGGGTCGCTAATGAACGCTTCGTATTCAGGCATATAGTTGGGATCGAGGGCGATACGTACACGGACACCCGGCTCGTCAATTTTCAGGAGGTTATTAGTCCCCCTGAGAGCCGCCAAATCAGCCTTGTTGGTAAGAAAGAGATCGATGATGATCTCTGGCGGCGGCGCTGGACGTCCGGCCTTTAAGGCGGCGACGTACTCTCTCGTCGCGTCCCTGTGGAAGAGATAGGGCGAAAGCTCTTGCGACAGCTGACGCCCGCGGATACGACCAGTGAGGGCAAGTCCGATGGCCTCAAGGAGTGTGGATTTGCCGGTGTCGTTATCACCGACCAGCGTGTTTACTTCAGGATCGAAGTCGAGCTCGAAACGCCGAAATGTTCGGTAGTTCTGGACGACTATCTTGGCAAGCATCGCTCAGCTCCCCCTACCATGCACGCCCTGATCTCACTAGCGCGCTCTCGTACTACATGCGTTAAACCCCCGGTATTGGAGAGTATCGAGTGACTCATGCGACCAGAGCAAACCGATCTTGAAAAACCATCCGAAGTAGCTATGCACAAATCCGACAAATCGATCAAAGGGGATACATCTCCCCTGCTAGTGGGTCCCGTAGGTATTGGACGGGGTTTTATCCAGCCAAATCGGCCCGTGACTATTCAGGTCACGGCGTGAGTGCGGGTATCCAGGGGTTGGCGAGTAGCGCGTCATGAAGGGCATGGGCAGCGCGCAGGCCGTTCTTGCGGACGGTGGAGATGTAGCCGCGGATGGTCAGGAAGGTCTGAGCGCCTTTGAGCGTGCGGAAGCCGCCGCTGACCTTGGTCTTCGCCTTGATCATGCGGATGGACTGCTCGGCGACGTTGTTTGAGAACGTGACGGTGAAGTCTGCGGCGAACCGCAGCACCTCACTCTTGCGGTCGCGTAGCCGCAGGGCCAGGTTCCGGGCCGGGCTCTGTTTGCCCGAGCCACGGGGTGGATGCGCGGCCAGCGCGCGTTCGACCAGCTCGTCATAGCGGCGCGACAGATCGTCGAGCTTGAAATCAGGGAGCCGGTCGTGCCCGTTGGTGCGCCGGGCGGCCACCCACCGGTAGCCGTCACCGAGCAGCGACACCAGCGCCTCGGCCCATCCATCGGCTCGCGCGGTCGGATCGAACTCGCCGATCCCGGTGGCCTCACGCACGATGTGCGCGTTGCACAAGGCGTGCGTGCAGGCGTCGAAGGCCTGATAGGGACGGTAGGCGTCATGGATCGCGACCCCGGTGAAGCGGGGCGGGATGCCGAACGCGGTGATCGATTCGGCGCCGCGGCCGTGCTCGTCGATGTGGTAAGCGGTCAGCGTGGCGGTCGCGGCGACGTGCAGCCAATGGTTCTTGCCGCTCACGCGAGTGACACTCTCATCGAAATGCGCGACCCCTACGAGTGCCGCCCGGTCCTCCGAGTGGCCGCCATAGGCCCCGCACTCCAGATCGACCAGCGTATCCAGGCCGAACGCGCGCAGCTTCACGCGCGCGTTCGCCTCGATGTTCCCGGTCAGCACCTACGAGACCATGCTCGGCTCGGCCGCGATGGCCGTTAGGGCTTCGCGCGCGCCGGGGAGCGCCCAGCCCCTCAGCGCCAGCGCTCCCTCGCGCTCGGCGCCGCTGGTCTCCAGGGCTTCTGCGATGAGCTCCCAGTGCGGCTCCGGAAGCCCGTGTCTGCGGAACAGGTCCGCGAGGATCAGCCGGTCGGTACGGCCCTCCGTGCGGACCGGCTCAACGGCCGCCCGGCCGCTGGGCTTCGCGAAAGCCGCGGCATAGATCTCCTTGCTGACGCCGGAGTTCTCAATCAGCGTGTGGTCGACGTCCCAGAGCACGATGAGCGGCACACCGTCACAGTAGGCAGACAGCTCGCCTCGGTCGGGTTGGGGAATCGCGCTTGGGGACCTCGACGGGGAAGCCGTCCGCATCAGAGGCGAGGAAGAAGGGATCGGTGACACCCTGGCCGCCAAGATTCGGGCCTCGCTGATCTACTACCGATCCCTCATCGGGCATCCCCGCTGCGAGGTGCGGCTTCACGACACCACCCTGTACACCTCGATGTTCCGCTACGACCAGCAGCTACTCGTCAACCCGCATCTGGGGCCAACCGGCCAGCGCGAACCCGCTACTCCAACTGCGGCGCACAAGGGGTTCCGAGTGGTTCGATCGGTATGAGGAGAGCTTCGAGGCGGTCTGGAAGACCGCCCGACCATGGACGCCCGACAGTCAGGAGCAGCACGGTGGGCAGGACTGAGCACTATTACGACCCCAAGGCGCCCAAGGCGAACACGTTGATCCCGGCGAGCAACCTGCTCGTGGTGAACGGCGACGGCGAAATCCGCTTGCAGCGGCGCCGGGACACCGGCCAATGGGCCCTCCCGGGGGGTGCTCAGGACATAGGCGAGACGCCGGCGGCTTGCGCGGTTCGAGAATGCGAGGAGGAGACGGGGATTCCCGCCGAGGTCACGGGGTTCTCGGCGTCTATTCCAACCCGAACCACATCGTCGCCTACACCGATGGAGAGATCCGCCAGCAGTACGAAGCCGTGTACATCGGCCGTCCGGTTGGCGGCAAGCCCACGATCAACGAAGAGGCCGACGGTGTCCGCTGGGTCAATCCGGACTCCCTGGACGAACCCGACATCCACCCGAGCATGCACGAGCAGATCGGCCATTACCTGGCCGGTATCTACCCCTACCTCGGGTAGCCGCTCACAGCGCCAGACCGGCGGAATCGGCCGCCGCCCGGATCCGCGCGACGCTCGCCTGAATCTGGGGTTCGGCACGGCGGATGAAACGGCCGACCACGCTCTCGGCACCGTAGCGGTCGGTGATCTCCAGAAGCCGTGACTCCGGCGTGGTCGGAAGACCGCTCGGCGTGGTGGTCATGTCGCAGAACACCAACGCGTCGCGAGAAACGGATCCTCCACCAGAGGAAACTCGCTGGCCAGCTCGGCGCGCAGGCCGCGTTCCTCAGCCTCCAGGAGTGCGATGGAATGGTTGGCCACGAGCCGTGTGACGCGGTCATCTACGTCCAGCGTCCGCAGATACCGAGCGCCGTCCAAAGGATGAAATTCCGTCCGAACGAGGGACGGCGAGTATCCGATGTCATGCAGATAGGCGGCGGCCTGCAGAACACCTGCTGAGTCGCCCGCCAGCGGCCCGAGTTGGCCCGCACGGAGCGCGATGCCCTTCGTGTGCTCCCACCGCCGCGGCAGGCTCTCGCGAAGCTGCCGCTCGGCACGTTCAGATGCCCATTCCACAGCCATCACGCTGGCAGGCTAACCGACTCGCCGACGCCCGCGACCGGGAATCACCTGTCCGACACCGGCCGCGCGGCTCCAGCTGGTCAGCTCAGGAAGGGGGAGATGGCGATCCAGCCGGGGTCGGCGGCCACCTCGACGCCGGGCGATCCTTCCTTCCAGCTCGCGGCCAGCTCCCCGACCCGCGTCGCCGCGTCGCTCGACGGGTCGGCGTAGACGTGCAGCACGCGGGTGCCTTCCGAGCTGACGTGGACGGCGAGCACGGCGGTGCCGCCGAGCCGGTCGATGCGATCGGCCAGCCGCTCCTCGAACTCGCGGAGCGCGGCTGCCGACCCCCCGGCGGGCAGGCCGTCGTCGCCGGCCTCCGCGTAAGGAAGCGTGATCGCGATGTGCTGGTCGAACAGGGGGTGGTCGACCGGGCGCAGGGGATAACGCGCGGTGGCGATGAGGCGCGCTCCGCCTGACGTCTGGCCCTCCATGAGGGCCCACTGGTCCTGTGGGTACTCGGAGGCGAGGTCGGCCACGACGGCGGGAAGGTGGACGGCGGGGACGGCGTCGAGGGGCTGGAAGGTGGCGGCGACGATGTCACCCACCCAGCGGGCCACCTCGTCCTCCCCGAGCAGCCAGTCGAGGGCGAGCACGGCCGCCTCGGTGCGGGTCTCATCCACCAGGTCGGGAAATATCGGGTGATAGGCGGTGACGTCGATGCGGGGCGTCCCCTTGGGCACCCGCAGCCCGAGCACCAGCTTGTCGAGCGCGAACTCCCGCCCGCCCACGTCCAGGGTCAGCTCGATGGCGCCCGGGTTGGCCTGCCGGGACGGGTGGAACTCCCACACCGCGTCGACCGGCGGCGCGGCCAGCGCCCAGCGGTGGGCCAGCGGCCTGAGCTCGGGATCGCCCGCCGCCGAGACGACCAGGGCCTGCCGCGCCGTGCCACCGGGCGCGATGTCCCACAGCAGCCCCGGATCGAGGGCGGCGACGGCCGGGGCCAGCTCCTCGGCCAGCCCTGTGGCGTCGCCCGACTCCAGCAGGGCGTCGATCCTCGGCCGCGCCTCGGCCCACCACGCCCAGAAGCCCGCGATCACCTGGGCCGGCTCACCCGGCTCGTTTCTCCGCCCGAACAGTCGCATGGCACTCGATCCTCCCAGGTGTCCGGCGCCTGTGCCAACGCGAGCCGGTGCCCGGCGGGCAGGGATCTCCCGGCCGCCCGGCGGCACCGCCGGGCGGGGTAACCTCGACAGTGTTATGAGTCTTCGTGTGCTTGCCGCCATGTCCGGCGGCGTCGACTCCGCGGTGGCGGCCGCCCGCATCGCCGAGGCCGGCCATGACGTCACGGGCGTCCATCTCGCGCTCTCCTCCAACCCGCAGTCCTACCGCACCGGCGCGCGGGGCTGCTGCACCCTGGAGGACTCCAGGGACGCCCGGCGTGCCGCCGACGTGATCGGCATCCCGTTCTACATCTGGGACATGGCCGAGCGGTTCCACCGCGACGTCGTCGAGGACTTCGTCAACGAGTACGCCGCCGGCCGCACCCCCAACCCGTGCCTGCGCTGCAACGAGAAGATCAAGTTCGAGGCGGTGCTCGACCGGGCGCTGGCGCTCGGCTTCGACGCGGTGGCGACCGGCCACCACGCCCGGCTCGAAGGCGGCGTGCTGCGCAGGAGCGTCGACCCCGGCAAGGACCAGTCGTACGTCCTCGGGGTCCTCACCCGCGAGCAGCTCTCCCACGCGATCTTCCCGCTGGGCGGCTCCACCAAGGCCGAGGTCCGCGAGGAGGCCGCCGCCCGTGGCCTCGCGGTGGCCGACAAGCCCGACAGCCACGACATCTGCTTCATCGCCGACGGCGACACCCGCGGCTTCCTGGCCGAGCGGCTGGGCGCCGAGCACGGCCCGATCGTCGACGAGGCCGGCGCCGTCGTCGGCACCCACGCCGGGGCCTTCGGCTTCACCATCGGCCAGCGCAAGGGCCTGCACATCGACCGCCCGACCTCCGACGGCCGCCCGCGCTACGTGCTGTCGATCGAGCCGGTGTCCAACACGGTCACGGTCGGCCCGCGCTCGTCCCTGGCGGTCAGCTCCGTCGTGGCCGAGCGCCCGGTCTGGAACGGCCCCGCCGGCGAGCCGCACGAGCCGCTGGCGTGCAACGTGCAGCTCCGGGCCCACGGCGAGGTGTACGGCTGCCGCGCCCAGTTGTCCGGCGGCGTGGTCCACATCGAGCTGGACACCCCTGCCACCGGGGTCGCGGCGGGCCAGGCGGCCGTCCTCTACAGCGGGGACACCGTCCTCGGCTCCGCCACCATCGCCTCGTCCTCCTGACCTCGGGTCAACCGCCGAGGACCACGCTCTCGCCCGTCTTCAGGCGGCGGAAGTCGCCTCCCTGAGCCTTGCCCCGGCGGTCCAGGATGCCGTCGACCAGCATCAGCCCGATGTCGTTGTAGAGGCCGTCGTGGATGGAGTAGGCGCGCTCGGGCGCCACCTCCAGCAGGTAGTCGACCATCTCGGGGGTCTTCATCCACGGGCCGCTGGTCGGCGTGAGCAGGGTGCCCACGGGCTGTCCCGGTACGGTGAACGCGTCTCCCGGGTGGAACACCTCGCCGTCGACCAGGAAGCCGACGTTCTGCACGACGGGCACGTCGAAGGCGATCACCGCGTGGTCCCTGCCTATCACCCCCACCTCGAAGCCCGCCGCCGTGAACGAGTCGCCGTCCCCGATGACGCCGACCTTGACGCTCAGGCCCTCGAGCTGCTTGGCGACGGCCGCGCAGGTCCAGATCGGCACGTCGGGACCCAGGGCGGCGAGGCGCTTGACCTCCAGATGGTCGAAGTGTTCGTGGGTGATGAGGACGGCGTCCGCCCCGTCGAGCGCGGACTCCTCGGTGAGACCACCCGGGTCGATGATGAGGGTGGACCCGTCCTTCTCCAGGCGCACGCACGCGTGGCCGTGTTTGGTGAGCTTCATCTCTCCATCATGGCCCTGCCTCATCCGCCAGAGGACCGGAGGGCCTGGAGCGGCGGCCAGGCGGGGCCGCAGTCGGTCAGCATGTTCTGCCGCACGATGCGCATACGGCGGCTCACGTGTCTTCCTCTCGTCGTCGTGACTGGTGCCGGTGCCGCCCGTGGTCGGGGTCGAGGTCGCCGGCAACGACCAGAGATAGGAGGGGGTTCTTGGAACCGGCTTGCAGCGGGCTGGGCCGCTCCGCCGGGTATCCCGTGCCGCCCGCGGCCGAAGCGCTTCTAAGCTTGCGCATTGTGAGCGAGTTTCCGTGGAACGCGGCGAGTGCCACCGGGGTGGGTTCCCACCCCGGTGATGACCATGTGGAGACGCTGCGCATGGTGTTCGGGGAGCTTCCCGACCTGCCGTACCTCCCGGAGCTGCCTGATCGGGGAGTGGGCGCGGACATGGTCGGGCGCACCGCGTCGCTGCTCGTCGAGCTGCCGGTGGAGGTGCAGCCGTCCGGCTGGCGCTTCACCGACCGCCCGGGGCGCGACGTCCGCCGCGCGAGGGACCACCTGAACCGCGACCTGGACGCCCTTGAGGAGATCACTCAGGGGTACGCGGGGCCGTTCAAGATCCAGGTGTGCGGGCCGTGGACCCTCGCGGGCGCCATCGAGCTGCGCTACGGCGACAAGACGCTCGCCGACCCCGGAGCGGTGCGCGACCTGACCGACTCGCTGGCCGAGGGCCTCGCCGCGCACATCGCGGCGGTGCGCGGGCGGATCCCGGGCGCGCGGATCGTCGTGCAGGTGGACGAGCCGGGCCTGCCGGGGGTGCTCGCCGGCACCGTGCCGACCGCCTCGGGGTTCGGGCGGCTCGCCGCCGTCGAGGTCCCGACCGCCGCCGAGCGGCTCCGCGCCGTGCTGCCCGCGGACACCTTCACGATCGTGCACTGCTGCGCGCCCGACCTGCCCTTCGAGGTGCTCCGTACGGCCGGGCCCGGCGGCATCTCGCTGGACGCGCGGCTGTTGCGGCGCCGGGACGAGGACCGCCTCGGCGAGGCGATCGAGGCGGGCACGGCGTTGTTCCTCGGCGTCGTCCCTGGCACCGACACGAGGCTGGGGGACGTCGACGTGATCGCCAAGCCCGCCGTCGACCTGTGGCGCAGGCTCGGCTTCGATCCCTCGCGGCTCGCCGAGCAGATCGTGCTCACCCCGTCGTGCGGGCTCGCCGGAGCCTCTCCCGCGTACGCGCGGGCCGCGCTCGCCCGGTGCCGGGACGCGGCGCGCGTGCTGCGGGACGACCCCGATGACCGCGGCAGGGACGATCGCGACCGCTAGCGGGGGACGATCGCGTGCAAGTCATCTCAAGTCCCCTGCAAGGACGCTCGTCTATCTCTTGAAATGGTAACCCACCACATGTTCAGGAGAGAAAGTCATGCACAGCGGTCTTCGCGTACTGCTCGGGCTCACCGCCGCCGCCGCTCTGGGCCTCGGCCTGCCCGCCGCCGTGTCCGCCTCGGCGGACGCTTCCACCACGAGCCGGGCGTCCGCCGCCGAGTCATGGTCCTGGGGACCCACCGCCTCGTCCGACTTCAAGGGGTGGGCGGGCGGCAAGATCCGTACGACGAGCTCCGGGCTGCGGATCACCGGGGACCTGTACGACGCGGGCGGCGCGCGCACGTGCTCGTGGCTGAAGATCAAGTGGCTGACGGACAAGGGGAAGTACCGCACCGCCACCTTCAAGAACTGCTCGGGGTCGCGGACCCTGTCGTTCCGCGTGAACGCCGGGTACATGCTGAGCTCCACGGCCAAGGTCTGCCGGGGCACCTCCAAGAAGGTCACCGGCAAGTGCTCCCAGTGGGAAGGCGTCTGGTCCCAGGGCGGCTGAGCCCCCTTCCGCCCACGAGAGCGGTACGGCCGTGTTGACGGCGGCGGTCCCTTCCGTACAGAAGTGTCGGTGGTGGATGGCATGGTGGAAGTAACGATTCCCCAGGTAGACCGCATTTGCGGAGGCGCGAGCACTCCTCGCTGGCCGTAGCGTTCTCCTTGGGTTCGACTGACGAGGGGAGACGGCATGGCTGCCGAGGTGGAGGGCGTGCCGGTGGGCGCACTGGAGCGCCACGCCGAGCTGGCGGAGCTGGCCGACGACGCCAACTGGCGCTATTACGTGCTCGACGCGCCCACGGTGAGCGATGGTGAGTACGACGCGTGGATGCGCGAGCTGCGCGAGCTGGAGGAGGCGCATCCGGCCCTGCGGACGCCCGACTCGCCGACGCAGAAGGTCGGCGCGCCGATCTCCACCGACTTCACGCCCGTGCAGCACCTCCGGCGGCTCGAAAGCCTCGACAACGCCTTCAACGACGCCGACCTCGCGGGCTGGCAGGCCCGCGCCGAGCGGCTCGTCGAGGCCGACCCCGGGCCGTACCTCTGCGAGCTGAAGATCGACGGCCTGGCGATCGCCCTGGTGTACGAGAAGGGCAGGCTGGTCAGGGGAGCCACGCGGGGCGACGGGCGCGTGGGCGACGACGTGACCGCGAACGTGCGCACGATCGCGAACATCCCCCACCGGCTCACCGGTGACGACGTTCCCGACCTGCTGGAGGTCAGGGGCGAGGTCTACCTCTCGGTCGAGGGCTTCGAGAAGCTCAACGAGCAGCTCGTGGCGGCGGGCAAGGCCCCGTTCGCCAACCCCCGCAACTCGGCGGCGGGGTCCCTGCGCCAGAAGGACCCGCGCATCACCGCCCAGCGCGCGCTCGGCATGATCGCGCACGGCGTCGGCACCTGGGACGGCTCCCCGCTCCCGGCGACGCAGTCGGGCGTCTACGAGCGGCTGAAGGAGTTCGGGCTGCCGGTCAGCGACCTGTACAGGGTCGTCGGGAGCCTCACGGAGATCGACGAGTTCATCGAGCACTACCGGCAGCACCGCCACGACACCGCGTACGAGATCGACGGCGTCGTGGTGAAGCTCGACCGGATAGAGCTGCAGCGGCAGCTCGGCTCGACCTCCCGCGCGCCCCGGTGGGCCATCGCGTTCAAGTACCCGCCGGAGGAGGTCAACACCAAGCTCCTCGACATCCAGGTCGGCGTCGGCCGCACGGGCCGCGTGACCCCGTACGGCGTGATGGACCCCGTCGTCGTCGCCGGGTCCACCGTGGAGCGGGCGACCCTCCACAACGCCTCGGAGGTCGCGCGCAAGGGCGTCCTCATCGGCGACACCGTGGTGCTGCGCAAGGCCGGCGACGTGATCCCCGAGATCGTCGGCCCGGTGGCCACCCTGCGCGATGGCAGCGAGCGCGAGTTCGTCATGCCGACCCACTGCCCCGAGTGCGGCACCGAGCTGCGGCGCATGAAGGAGGCGGACGTCGACATCCGCTGCCCCAACGCCCGCTCCTGCCCGGCGCAGCTGCGTGAGCGCATCTTCTTCGCCGCGGGCCGCGGGGCCTTCGACATCGAGGGCCTCGGCTACGTGGCGGCCACCGCGCTGACCGCTCCGCTGCCCCCGCAGGAGCCTCCGGTGCGCACCGAGGCCGACCTGTTCGACCTGACGATCGACCGGCTGCTGCCGATCAAGTCGGTCGTGCGCGACCAGGACACCGGCCTGCCCAAGACCGATCCTGAGACCGGCGAGCCGAAGGTCGTCACGTTCTTCGCCAACATGAGCGGCGAGCCGAGCAAGAACGCCGAGCACATGATGGAGGAGCTCGAGCGGGCCAAGTCGCGGCCGCTCTGGCGGGTGCTGGTGGCCCTGTCGATCCGGCACGTCGGGCCGACGGCGGCGCAGGCCCTGGCCTCGTCGTTCCTGTCCCTCGATCGCATCTTCGGCTCCTCGGTCGATGAACTGGCCGTCGTCGAGGGGGTGGGGCCGACCATCGCCGCGTCCATCCACGAGTGGTACGCCGAGGACTGGCACCGCGAGATCGTCGAGCGCTGGCGCCTGGCCGGGGTGCGCATGGAGGACGAGCCGCCCACCGGGCAGGGCCCGCAGACCCTCGCCGGGCTCACCCTGGTGGTCACCGGCACGCTTGAGGGCTTCACGAGAGACGAGGCCGGAGAGGCCATCCAGAGCCGCGGCGGCAAGGTCACCGGCTCGGTCTCCAAGAAGACCGCCTTCGTGGTCGCCGGTGAGAACGCGGGCTCGAAGTATGACAAGGCGCTGAAACTCGGCGTCCCCATCCTCGGCGAAGCGGGTTTCCGCACCCTGCTCGACCACGGCCCGGAGGCCGTCATCCCCGCCGAGCCCGAGGAGACGCCCGCCGAGGTATCCGCGGAGGTCTCCGCCGAGGAGACACCGGCCTAGACCGACCTTTCCGGCCCTTGACGGATATTTCCCGTAATATTTGTCATCCGTGATCGCTGCTCGTCACGAAGAGGAAGAGCTGTAACGCCGAAATTGCCGGTGACGGAACGTGCCCAACCGGTTTCGCGAAGTGGCCCAGAGGTCGTACCCTCCCATAGTGACCTCTTGGGGGTTTACTTGCCTATGACGGACCCATCCGACACGCGCGACACCGCACCCCGGCCCTTCTCCCCGCTCTGGACCTACCTGACCGGGGTCGTCGTCACCGGGCTCGCGGCGCTGCTCGTCGCCGAGATCCGGCTCGGTTTCAGCGAACTGGCCGCCCTGACGCGCGTCCCGCTGTTCTGGGTGCTCGTGGTTCTGGTCGTGCTCGGAGAGCTGCGGCCGATCGTGGTCTCCACCTCGCGCCTGGCCGGGGGCACGGCGACCTCGACGCTGTTCACCTTCGCGGTTCTGATCTACCACGGCCTGTCCGTGGCGGTGCTGATCCACTCGATGGCGCTGATCGTGAGCGGCCTGTCGCACCACAGGGCCTGGCATCGCACGCTGTTCAACGTCGCGCAGGTTTCCCTGGCCTCCACGGCGGCGGCGGTGGTGCTCGCCGTCTTCGGGCACCACCCCCATCCGGCCACGCCCTGGGTGCCTGAAGGCACCGACATGATCGCGGTCGGGCTCGCGGCCGTGGCCTACTTCGTGGTGCGCGGTGTCCTGGTCTGCGGGGCCGTGGCGCTGCACGAGCGCCGGCCGCTGTTCCGGGTGATCCGCACGACGATCGGCCACCAGAGCCTCGTGTACGCCGCGCTCCTCGGGCTGGCCCCGCCGGTCGTGGTGGTCATGAGCCACTCGGCCGCCCTGGTCCCCCTGTTCGTGGCCCCGCTCGCCACGATGTACCTCACCGCCTCGCTGTCGGTGCGCCGCGACCACCAGGCCATGCACGACGGGCTGACCTCCCTGCCCAACCGCAAGCTGCTGATCCTTCGTACGGAGGAGGCGCTGGCCGAGGCGCGCGAGGACGTACGGGTGGGCCTGCTCCTGCTCGACCTCGACCGGTTCAAGGAGGTCAACGACACCCTCGGCCACCCCGTGGGCGACCGGCTGCTGCAGATCGTCGCGCACCGGCTCACCCACAGCGTGCGGCCGGGCGACGTCGTGGCGAGGCTCGGGGGCGACGAGTTCGCCGTGCTCCTGCCGACCGTCCGCGACGCCGTCGCCGCCCGCGAGGTGGCCGCCCGGCTGAGGGCCGCGCTCACCGAGCCCGTACGGCTGGAGGGCATGACCTTCGACCTGGACGCCTCGATCGGCATCGCGCTGTACCCCGACCACGCGCCCGACTTCGAGCTGCTCCTCCAGCGGTCCGACGTCGCGATGTACTTCGCCAAGGAGGGCCGCACCGGGGTCGAGGTCTACCTCGCGGAGAAGGACCGCAACTCGCCCGAGCGGCTCAACCTCCTCGGTGACCTGCGCAGGGCCGTCGGCGGGAGTGAGCTGGAGCTGTACTACCAGCCTAAGGTCAGCCTCTCCTCGGGCGCGGTGCAGGGAGTCGAGGCGCTGCTGCGGTGGTGGCATCCCGACCGGGGGCCGGTCTCCCCGGCCGACTTCATCCCGCTCGCCGAGCAGTCGTACCTCATGCGCCAGATCACCCAGCACGTGATCGACGCCGCGCTGGAGCAGTCGGCCCACTGGTGGCACTCCGGGCTCAAGGTGCCGGTCTCGGTCAACGTGTCGGCACGCGACCTGCTCGACTCGGCGCTCCCCGACCAGCTGGAGGCGGGGCTCGACCGCCTTCGGCTTCCCGCCGAGGCGATCCAGCTGGAGGTGACCGAGCGCATCCTGATGACCGACCAGGCCTACACCTCCGATTCCTTGCACGCCCTGGTCGCGCTCGGGATCCCGCTCGCGCTCGACGACTTCGGCACCGGCTACTCCTCGCTGGTCCGCCTCCAGCGGCTCCCGGTGTGCGAGGTCAAGATCGACGGGTCGTTCGTCCAGCGGCTCGGGAAGTCGGTGGACGACGAGCGCATCGTCCGCTCGATCGTCGACCTGGTGCGCTCGCTCGGGCTGCGGTCGGTGGCCGAGGGCGTGGAGACCGAGGAGGTGGCCCAGCGCCTCCGCGACATGGGCTGCGACTCCGGGCAGGGCTGGCGGTTCGCCGAGCCGATGTCCGCCTCAGAGACCACCGCCTGGCTCCGCGAGCGGCTCAGCGCGCCCTCGTACGGCAGGTGCGGGTCGGCCGAGGTCACGACCCTCTAGAGGTTAATGGTTCGGCCACGTTCGGTCACCAGCCCTAGGATGGCACTGTCCAATTGCCATCCATGAAACGGGTTAACGACTCATGTCCGCCATAACCCGCGACGAGGTCGCTCACCTCGCCCGGTTGTCCCGGCTGGCGCTGGCCGACACCGAGCTCGACCACTACGCCGCGCAGCTCGATGTCATCATCGGCGCGGTGGCGCGCGTCGCCGAGGTCGCCACCGACGACGTGCCGCCGTCCTCCCACGCCCTGCAGCTGACCAACGTCTACCGTCCCGACGAGGCACGGCCCAGCCTGACCCCGCAGCAGGCCCTGGCGGCCGCCCCGGCCGTCGAGGACGACCGTTTCCGCGTCCCGCGCATCCTCGGGGAGGAGGCATGAGCCTCACCCGCAAGACCGCCGCCGAGCTGGGCGCCCTGGTGGCCTCCGGCGAGGTCTCCGCCGTCGAGGTGACCCAGGCGCACCTCGACCGCATCGCCGAGGTCGATCCCAAGGTCAACGCCTTCCTGCACGTGGCCGCCGAGTCGGCGCTCGAACAGGCCCGCGCGGTGGACGCCAGGCGCGCCGCCGGCGAGGAGCTCGGCCCGCTCGCGGGCGTGCCTATCGCGCACAAGGACGTCTTCACGACCACGGACATGCCGACCACGGCCGGGTCGAAGATCCTCGAAGGCTACCGCCCGCCCTACGACGCGACGGTGACCGCGCGCCTGCGCGAGGCCGGCCTGGTGATCCTCGGCAAGACCAACCTCGACGAGTTCGCGATGGGCTCCTCGACGGAGAACTCCGCCTACGGCCCGACCCGCAACCCGTGGGACCTCGGCCGCATCCCCGGGGGCTCCTCGGGCGGTTCGAGCGCCGCCGTGGCCTCCTACCAGGCCCCGCTGTCCACCGGCACCGACACGGGCGGCTCTATCCGCCAGCCCGCCGCCGTCACCGGCATCGTCGGGATGAAGCCCACCTACGGCGGCTCCTCGCGCTACGGCGTGATCGCCTTCGCCTCCTCGCTCGACACGCCGGGCCCGTTCGCCCGCAACGTGCTGGACGCGGCGCTGCTGCACGAGGCCTTCTCCGGCCACGACGTGATGGACACCACCTCGATCCACGCCGAGGTGCCGCCGGTCGCCGAGGCCGCGCGCCGCGGCGACGTCGCGGGGCTGCGGGTCGGCGTGGTCAAGGAGTTCGGGGGAGAGGGCTACCAGCCCGGTGTGCTCGCCCGGTTCCATGAGGCCGTCGACCTGCTGGAGTCCCTGGGCGCCAAGGTCGTCGAGGTCTCCTGCCCGAGCTTCACCTACGCGCTCCCCGCCTACTACCTCATCGCCCCGTCCGAGGCCTCGTCCAACCTGGCCAGGTTCGACGGCATGCGCTACGGGTTGCGCGCCGGCGACGACGGCACCCGCAGCGCCGAGGAGGTCATGGCGCTGACCAGGGCAGAAGGCTTCGGCTCCGAGGTCAAGCGGCGCATCATGATCGGCACCTACGCCCTGTCGAGCGGCTACTACGACGCCTACTACGGCTCGGCGCAGAAGGTCCGCACGCTGATCTCGCGTGACTTCGATGCCGCCTTCCACCAGGTGGACGTCCTGGTCTCGCCGACCACGCCCACCACCGCGTTCCCGATCGGCGAGCGTGCCGACGACCCCATGGCGATGTATCTCGCCGACCTGTGCACGATCCCCGCCAACCTGGCGGGCAACGCCGCCATCTCCGTGCCGTGCGGTCTCGCCGAGGAGGACGGCCTCCCGGTCGGCTTCCAGATCATGGCCCCGGTCCTCGGCGACGAGCGCTGCTACCGAGTGGGCGCCGCCATGGAGAAGGCCTTCGAGGACCGCTGGGGCGGCAGCCTGCTGTCCCAGGCGCCGACGCTCTAGAGAGGAGGAACGGCGGCATGATCACCCGCATCGAGATCGACGGCTTCAAGTCGTTCGAGAGCTTCGCGCTCGACCTGCCGCCGTTCCTCGTGCTCATCGGCACCAACGCCAGCGGCAAGTCCAACCTGCTGGACGCTCTCACCTTCGTCTCCAGGGCTGCCACCCACGGATTGGACGACGCGGTGGAGATGGTTCGCGGCGACGCCCGGGGTCTGTTCCGCAGACGCGGCGACGGCACCAGGGTCGACCGGATGAGCTTCGCTCTGGAGTTTCTTCTGGGAGGTTTTCCACCGCACGTGCCCAATCGCTGGCGCTATGAAGTGGATCTCTCCTGGGCCGAGCCCGAACACGCCCTTGAGGGAATCGTCGTAGAGGCGCAGCGAATCGTGGCGCTGTTGCCTCAGAACGATCGGTGGCTCGGCCGGGTCGGCATGACACCGGAGTGGTTCGATGCCGGACTGGTCGGACACCACAGCGAACACGCCATCGACATGCTTTGGGGGCCCGCTGGCGAACGGCCTGGATTGAACGGGTTGCATCTGAGGACTGACAGGCCTACTTCAGTGGAGGCCGACCCTCCCGATCGCCTCATCGTCTCCCAGGTAAGGCTTGAGCTGAAGACGGTGCGGTCGCTGCATCTGGAGGCGGGTGCTCTTCGCCGGCCCAGCGATCTGGGCGGCAATCGGTTCCTCAGCCCGAACGGGAGCAGCCTGCCCAATTACCTCCGGTACCTGGCCAGGGAGACAAAGTCGAGGACGCGGCCGCTAGGTGTGCTCGGCGAGATAAAAATGCACCTCGTCGGCCTCGTGAGGGAGGTCAGCGATTTCGCGATCGTCGAAGACGAGCATCGCAGGGATGTTCGGCTGGAGTTCTCCTCACCGTACGAGCAAGGGATCGGGGCCGAGTTCGCCTCTGATGGAACGCTGCGCATGCTGGCCATCCTTGCGGTCTTGCACGACCAGGGGCTCATGGCGATCGAGGAGCCGGAGAACGGTGTCTTCCCTGAGCGCCTGCGGCAGTTGCTCGGCCTTGCCCATGGCCTGGTCACCGATGTGACTGAGCTTCCGGAATTTGATGAGCAAGGCGCTCCGCGCCCGTATCGCCAGGCGATCTTCACCAGCCATTCGCCTGTGGTGCTCGACGCGGTGCCAGACGCGAACATCGCGTTCCTCGACATGACAACCGTTCTCGAAGGCGGGAAAGCCAGCAGGGTGAGCCGTGTCAGATGGCTCAGAGAGGGCGACGGCCCCGTCCAGGTCGAGGGCGAGCGGTGGCCTCGGGTCACCGATTCGGAGCTGAACAGGTTCCGGGCCGGTGTGGAGGAACCGGTCTGATGCGGAGTCTGAGCTGTGTGCTCGTCAGGGAAGGCCCCTCGGACGACTGGTACCTGCCGATCTTGCTGCGCCGGGCGCTTGAGGTCATGGTCGTCGAGCGTTTCCCCGGCTGCCGGGAGGTCCAGGAGGTCAGGAGTCTGCCAGAGGCGGGCAACCAGCATCCCGATCCCGTGCTGAAGTCCCTGGAGCGGGAGCGCGGCACCTTCGACGTGGTGCTCTACCACCACGATGGGGCTCCGGCCGCTAAGTCGGATGAGGTGATCCGAAGGATGCGGAAGACTTGGGAGGACAGCACGTTCACAGAACCCCTCGTGGCGGTCGTGCCGGTGCGCGAGACCGAGGCGTGGCTGCTCGCCGACCACGGGGCCCTGGTCAAGGTGCTGGATCTGCAGAGACTGCCGGCCAATCTCGTCTCAGGTCCGGCCGTGGAGTCCTGCCGTGATCCCAAAGCGGTCCTGGAGAGGCTGCTGCAGGACGAGGCCGGGATGAATCCCGGCAGGCATGGCGTGCTTCGCGGCTTCTTCGTGTCGGTGGCCGAGACCGCCGACATCGGCGAAATGAGGAAGGTGCCTGCCTTCCGGCAATGGTGGAATGACATGATCGAAGCTCTGGAAGGATTGGGTTACCAGCATGGTTGAAACGGCGACCGTCATGCCGTACGACGAGGCGCTTGAGCGTTTCGCGCCGGTGATCGGCCTGGAGACCCACGTCGAGCTGGGCACGACGTCCAAGATGTTCTGCGGGTGCCCGACCACGTTCGGCGCCCCGGCGAACACCCACGTCTGCCCGGTCTGCCTCGCGCTACCCGGCGCGCTGCCGGTGGCGAACGACAAGGCCATCGAGTCGACCATCCGCATCGGCCTGGCGCTGAACTGCACCATCGCCGAGTGGTGCCGCTTCGCCCGGAAGAACTACTTCTATCCGGACATGCCGAAGAACTACCAGATCAGCCAGTACGACGAGCCGCTGTGCGTCAACGGCTACCTCGACGTCGAGGTCGGCGGCGAGACGGTCAGGGTCGAGATCGAGCGCGTCCACCTGGAGGAGGACACCGGCAAGTCCACGCACGTGGGCGGTGCCACGGGCCGCATCCAGGGCGCCGACTACTCGATCGTCGACTACAACCGGGCGGGCATCCCGCTGGTCGAGATCGTCACCAAGCCCGTCGAGGGCACCGGCCGCCTCGCCCCCGAGGTCGCGAAGGCGTACGTCACTGAGCTGCGCGAGGTCATGCGCACTCTGGGCGTGTCCGACGTGCGCATGGAGGAAGGCTCCATGCGGTGCGACGTCAACGTCTCGCTGATGCCCCGCGGGTCGAGCGTGTGGGGCACCCGCACCGAGACCAAGAACGTTAACTCCCTGCGAAGCGTCGAGCGGGCGGTGCGCGGCGAGATCGAGCGGCAGGCGGCGGTCCTCGCCGACGGCGGCCGGATCATCCAGGAGACCCGCCACTTCCACGAGGACACCGGCGCCACCACGCCCGGCCGCTCCAAGGAGGAGGCGCAGGACTACCGCTACTTCCCCGAGCCCGACCTGCTGCCGATCGCCCCGGCCCCCGAGTGGGTCGAGGAGCTGCGGTCCGAGCTGCCCGAGCTGCCGACCGTGCGGCGCAGGCGGCTCCAGGCCGAGTGGGGCGTCTCCGACCTCGACATGGCGGCGATGCACAACGCCGACGCCATCGGCCTGGTCGAGGCGACGGTCACGGCAGGTGTGCCCGCGGCCGACGCGCGCAAGTGGTGGATGGGCGAGCTGGCGCGGCGTGCCAACGAGGCCGGCACCTCCCTCGCCGACCTGCCGATCACGCCCGCGCAGATCGTCCGGGTCGTCGAGCTGGTGGCGTCCGGGGCGCTGAACGACAAGCTGGCCCGCCAGGTGCTCGAAGGCGTGCTCGCGGGGGAGGGCTCCCCCGACGAGGTCGTCGAGGCGCGGGGGCTGCGCATCGTCAGCGACGAGGGCGAGCTGTCCTCGATCATCGACCAGGTGCTCTCCTCGAACGCCGACGCGGCCGACAAGGTGCGCTCCGGCAAGATCGCCGCGGTGGGCGCGCTGGTCGGCGGCGTGATGAAGGCCAGCCGTGGCAAGGCCGACGCCGGCCGTGCCCGCGAGCTGATCCTGGAGAAGCTCGGCGTCTCCGAGTAACACCCCGGCTCACACGATCAGGCACGGGCCCCGCGAGCGTTCGCGGGGCCCGTCGTGCTGTCGGAGGCCCTGGTACTTAGTACGTGTCGCGAGCGCGAGTTCTCCATACGTGGGACTGGATTCATCCAGAGATGTTGAGGAATTTGCGAGTGGTGTTGGTTTAGGGTGATGCGGGGGAATCGGTACGGAGCGGGAGGAGACGAGGGCGTGCGGAACGCCGGAGCGTCCATCGACCCGCCGCCTGACCCGTTCGCGGCGGTGCGTCCGGACTCGCCCGTCGCATTGCCCGTCGACCGCCAGTATTCGAAGGACAGCACCCCCGCACGCCCCACGGGCGGGAGCAAGAAGCTTCCCCGAGGCGTCTCACCTTTGCCCCCCGGCGTGTCGCCCGAGATCTTCGCGTCGACCCCGCCGTCCGGGATCGGCGGCGGGCAGTCCGGCCAGTCGGTGACCCTTCCCCCTCCCGCCCCCCCGGCCGAACCGTGGCCCATGACCGCAAGCGCCCGGGTGCGCCGGAGCGGTGACGATCCGGCGCCGGAGCCCTCGGTCGTCATCGCTCCCGAGCCGCCCGAGGCCCGGAGCAGGTTACGCCTCCTCCTGCTCCTCACGGGCGGGGTCGCGTTCCTCTTCCTGCTCGCCTACGCGATCCCCGCCACGTACATGTGGGGCAGGGTCCTGCCCGGCACGCACGTCGCGGACGTGAGCATCGGGAACCTCACGGAGACCGAGGCGATCGACCGCGTCCACCAGCGGTTCGACGGTAACGACCAGGAGGCCGTCGGCCTGGTGCTGGACGGCAGGCGGGTGGGGGTGCTCGACCCGCGAGACGCGGGGCTGACGATCGACGTGCAGGCCACGGTCGCCGACGCGAAGACCGGGTTCCCCAGCCCTTTGGCCGTCTGGCGGTCGCTCACGGGAGATCGCGATCTGCCGCTCCGGATCTCGCTGAACTCCACCAAGCTCTACCAGCGCGTACGCAAGATCGCCAAGGACGTCGACCGGCCCGCCCGCGAGGGCGCGATCGTCTACAAGGGCACCACCCCGCAGGTCGTCCCGCCCAGGCAGGGCGTCGTCCTCGACCAGCGGGCCACGGGCGAGGCGATCAAGCGGGCCTTCGTGAACGCCCCCGCGTCGGTGTCGCTTCCGGTGATCCCCGTGCGGACCAGGGCGGACAAGGCCGCGTTCGACAACAGCCTCGAGGTGGCGCGCCGGGCGGTGTCGGCGCCGATCATCCTGGAGAACGGCGGCAGGCGGGTGCGCCTCTCCGGGCCGGACATCGCCGCCCACCTGAGCTTCGCGGCCGACCAGCGCGGGGTGGTGCGGCCCCGCTTCGACGCCTGGAAGGCCGTGGCGGGCCTGGAGACCAAGCTCGTCGGCGTCGCGGAGACCGCGCGCGAGGCGGGCTTCGTCATCGAGAACGGCGCGCCGAAGCTCGTGCACGCCCGCACGGGCAAGGGCGTCGACGCCGCCAAGCTCGCCGCCACGGTGGCCAACGTGGTCACGGGGGGCGGAAGCCGTACGATCCCGGTGTCCCTCGCCATCACCCAGCCTCTCCTCACGGACGAGGCCGCCATGAAGCTCGGCGTGAAGGAGCCGGTCGGCTCCTTCACCACGTACTTCCCGTGCTGCGCCGCCAGGGTCACCAACATCCACAGGGCGGCCGACCTCGTGGACGGCCGGCTGGTGAAGCCGGGGGAGACGTTCTCGCTGAACGAGGCGGTCGGGAAGCCGGAGGCCGCCCGCGGGTTCGTCCCGGCGCAGTCGATCGACGACGACCGCCTGGTCATCGCCCCGGGCGGCGGGATCTCCCAGCTCGCGACCACCATGTACAACGCGACGTTCACCGCCGGTCTGGAGGAAGTCGAGCACACCGCGCACGCCTTCTACGTCTCGCGCTATCCCCCCGGGCGCGACGCGGCGGTGTCCTATCCCGACACCGACCTGCGATGGAGGAACGACACGGAGTACGGCGTGCTGGTCAAGACGTCGTACAGCAGCACCTCCGTGACCGTGACCCTGTGGAGCACGAAGAAGTACGACCGGATCGACGCCGACACCTCTGACCGGACCGACCCGACCCAGCCGGAGAGCCGGTCAGAGAGCAACCCCGGATGCCTGCCGATGGAGGGCGGGCCGGGTTTCACTGTCACGGTCACCCGGGTCTTCTACAAGGACGGCGAGGTCTTCAAGCGCGACCGGCCCGAGACCACGGTGTACGAGCCGCAGGCGAAGGTGACCTGCGTGCAGGCGCGGCCGGCCCCGCCGAGCGGTGCGCCGGGGCGCGGGCGTTCGACCGGGGCCACCATCGTGGAGCCGCTGCCCGGGTGACCCGCGGGTCAGCTCATGGGGATGACAAGGATGCGGTCGTCGCCCTTCTTGGGGGAGCCACGGCCGTCCTTGTTGCTGGTGGACACGTACAGGTTGCCGTCCGGCGCCGCCGCGACCGCCCGCAGCCGGCCGTACTCGCCCTCGTACCGGGGGACGGGCTTGCCCACCTGGCCGGAGGCGGACAGCGGGATCTGCCACAGCCGCATCCCGCGCAGCGCCGCCACCCACAGCGACCCGCCCGCGTAGGCCATGCCGGACGGGGACGACTCGTCGGTGGACCAGGTCAGCAGGGGGTCGACGTACTGCTTCTGGCCGCCGAAGCCCTCCACCGCGGGCCAGCCGTAGTTCTTGCCCTTCTTGATCAGGTTGACCTCGTCGTAGGTGTTCTGGCCGAACTCCGAGGCGTACATGCGGCCGGAGGGGTCCCAGGCCATGCCCTGGACGTTGCGGTGGCCGTAGCTCCAGATCACGTTCTGGAACGGGTTGCCGGGGGCGGCCTTCCCGTCGGCGGTCATGCGCAGGATCTTGCCGCCCAGCGAGCCGAGGGCCTGGGCGAGGGGACGGTCACCGGTCTCGCCCGTCGAGGCGTACAGGTAGCCGTCGGGGCCGAACGCGAGCCGCCCGCCGTTGTGGATGCCCCCCTTGGGGATGCCGCTGAGGATCGTCTCAGGGTCCTTCAGGCCGCCGTCGTAGCGGTAGCGCACGATGCGGTTCTCGCTCGCCGCCGTGAAGTACACGAAGACGCGGTGATCCTGGGTGAACCTGGGGGAGACCGCGATGCCGAGCAGGCCGCCCTCCCCGCTCGGGGACACGCCCTCGACGACCCCCACCAGGCTGGTCTTCCCTGCCGGGGTCACCCGCAGCAGGCGCGCGGAGTCGCGCTCGGTCACCAGCGCGTCGCCACCGGGCAGGAACGCGATCGCCCACGGCACGGTCAGCCCCTCCACGAGCGTGCGGGGCGCCGCAGGCTCCTTCTGGGGAAGGGAACTGGCCGGCGGGGACGGTGTGCCACTCTCCTCCCCTCCTCCGCGCGCCGCCGTTCCGGGGGTGCACCCGGCCACCAGCGCCGCCGCCGTGATCGCGGCGAACGCCCGCCCGGCGACCGTTGGGGGACAAAAGGTTCGGTTCGACATATTGGACCTCCTCCGTGTCTCCATACTGGTCCCAGCGTCGCCAGGTTCCCGGCCCAGTAGGGGATCGTTAGGCTTAACGGTCATGAAGATTTGGGCTCCCTCGCAGGCCGTCGTCGAAGTTCTGACCGACCTGCCCGACGTCGACTGCGTCCTCTACGACGGTGGTCCCCGGCCGCCCGAGGGGGCCGAGGAGGTCGAGGTCTGGGTCCCCCCGCTGGTGCCGCCGCGCCGGACCCCGGAGCTTCTGGGCCGCATGGCGAAGCTCCGCCTCCTGCAGACCGTGACGGCGGGCGTGGAGGCCTACCGCCCGCACCTGCCCGACGGGGTCGTCCTGTGCAACGCCAGGGGCGTCCACGAGGCCGGGACCGCCGAGTGGGCCGTCGGCGCGATGATCGCGGTGCTGCGCGACTTCCCCGCCTTCGCCGACGCTCAGCGGCGCGGCGAGTGGACGTACCGCTACACGGGAGTGCTCGCCGACGCCACCGTGCTGATCATCGGGTACGGCTCCATCGGCCAGGCCCTTGAGCGCCGCCTCGACGGGTTCGAGGTCGACGTCGTCCGGGTGGCGACGAGCGCCCGCGAGGGCGTCCACGGGCAGGACGAGCTTCCCGCCCTGCTGCCCGAGGCCGATGTGGTGGTGCTGCTGGTGCCCTCGACCCCGGGCACCGCGGGCCTGGTGGACGCCGGGTTCCTCGCGAGGATGAAGGACGGCGCGGTGCTGGTCAACGCGGCCAGGGGCCCGGTGGTCGACACCGGCGCGCTCGTCGCCGAGCTCCAGAGCGGCCGGCTCCGGGCCGCCCTCGACGTGACCGACCCCGAGCCCCTTCCCGAGGGCCATCCCCTGTGGACGGCTCCGGGGGTCTTCATCACGCCGCACGTGGCAGGCAGCACGCCCGCCTCGATCAGGCGCGCGCGCAAGCTCGTACGGTCTCAAATGTTGAGATATCTGTCCGGGGAACCGCTGAACAACGTGATCACCGGGTCCTACTGACGTGCTTGACACATCTTTCTGACTCGGACCGATAGGAAAGCAAACCCAGACCGTGGCTGCCTCGTGACCTCAGCTGCGTACCGTGAATCTCACCGCGCAAACCGTTCGCGGGCACCACGGCGGTTATCAGATCGGTGACGACTGGGCGGTTGTCGCCCCTTCCGCCGCCGGGCGGGCGCGACACTGGCGACGTGACAGGGATGAGCCGTATGGGCGACGACGTTGAACGGCCTTCGTGACCCAAGGGTCCCGTTGACCGCCGCCGCCGGGCTCGGCGCGGTGGGCCTCGCGGCTGCCCTTCTCGTCGGCGGATCGTCCTCCGTCGTCACCGCCGTCGCGGGAGTGGTGGCGGGGCTCCTCGCCGTCGTCTCGCTGTTCGTGGCGGCGGTACGCACCAGCCCGCCGCCTCCGTCCTCGTCCTGGCGCTGGCTCGCCGGGGGGGCGATCACGTGGCTGGCGGGCGTCGGCCTGCGGCCGATCGCGGAGGGCACGCCCTTCGTGCTGACCTTCGCCGACGTCCTGCTGCTCGTGGGCACCCTGCTGCTCGCCATCGGGTGCGGCGTCAGCGTGGAGCGGCCCGCGTACGGCAGGTCGCTGCTCCACTACGTCTCCAGCGCCTACATAAGCGCCGCGTCGCTCTTCGCGATCTGCTGGGTCGTGCTGCTCGCGCCCGCCTACGCCAAGGCCGAGGAGCCGAGCACGCTGGCCCTGCCCGTGGTGTGCCTGCTCACGACCTGCGCCGTGGTCCCCGCCGTGCTGGCCGCCCGCTCCCGCGGCCGGCGGGCGGGCATGGCCGGGCTCACCGTGCTCGTGGCGATCACCGTCGGCGAGCTGGCCACGGCGGTCGGGCGGCTCACCGTGGGGGGCACCCCGCCGCTCATCGCGGGCATGCTGGCCCCCGTCGCCTTCCTGCTGCTCGCCGCCACGCCCTGGGCCAGCCGTGACTGCGCCAAGCCGGTGCGGTCCACGCCCTCCGCGGTGGTCGACGGCGCGCCGCTCGCCCTGGCGGGCATCGCCGCGGTCGTCCTGGTCGTACGCGTGCTGGCGGGCCGGCCCGACGATCCGGTGGCGGTGCTGCCGATCGTCGCGGGCTCGGTCGTGGTCGTGCTGCTCGCCCGGGTGTTCGTGCTGGCCCTGGAGACCGCGAGCATGCGCGGCACCGTGGAGTCGGGCGAGCGCCGGCTCATCCACTTCGCCGAGAGCGCGGGAGACGTCGTCCTCGTCTGCGACCTCGACGGGGTCATCCGCGAGATGGGGTCCGGGGTCGAGGCGCTGTACGGCTACCCCCCGCAGGAGCTGGTCGGCGACTCGATCCTCGACTACGTGCACTCCGAGGACGCGCCCGCCGTACAGGCGGCGCTGCGGGCGATGACGGCCGAGGAGGAGTCCTCCGGCGACCGCCAGGGCGCCTGCGTGGTCTCCTGCCGGGTACGCGCGGCCGACGGCACCTGGCGGCCCGCGGAGTCCGTCGCCACCCGGCACCCGCACGAGGGTGAGGATCTCGTCCTCATCTCCACGCGCGACGTCAGCGACCAGGTCGCGCTGCGCAACCAGGTCGCCCACCTGACCTTCCACGACGGCGTGACCGGCCTGCCCAACCGCGCCTACTTCGAGGAGCGCACCCGCGAGGTGCTCGCCCGCAGGGGCGCCGGGCGCACGGCCGTGGTCTTCGTCGACCTTGACGGTTTCACCGGCGTCAACGACTCCGTGGGCCACGCCAGCGGCGACTACCTGCTCAGCCAGGCCGCCCGGCGGCTGCGCGCGGCCGTACGCGCGGACGACACCCTGGCCCGCTGGGGCGGCGACGAGTTCGCGGTGCTCCTGGAGTCGGGCAGCTCGGGTGGGTCCGGCGCGTCGGCGAGCTCGGGCACGGCCGACGCGCAGACCGCCATCGACCTCGCCGAGCGGCTCGTGCGCGCGGTGTCCTCCGAGCCCTTCCGGGTGGCCGACCGCGACATCGCGCTGACCGCCAGCGTCGGGGTGGCGTTCGCCGAGGACGGCGTCCCCGCGGGCGACCTCATCCGCAACGCCGACGTGGCGATGGCGAGGGCCAAGGAGCTCGGCGGGCGCCGGGTCGAGGTGTTCGCCGCCCACATGCACGCCGACGTCGTACGGCGGCTGGAGCTGGCCGCCGACCTGCAGCGCGCGCTCCTCGCCAACCAGTTCGCCGTGGAGTACCAGCCGGTGGTCGACCTCGCGACGTCGCGGGTCACGGCGGTGGAGGCGCTGGTGCGCTGGTGCCGGGGGAGCATGTTCGTCCCTCCCCAGCAGTTCCTCGGCGCAGCCGAGGACACCGGGCTGATCGTCCCCCTGAGCGAGTGGATCCTGCGGGAGGCCTGCCGCGAGGTCGCCAACTGGCGGGCGTCCTCGTGGGACATCGGGCTCTCGCTCAACCTTTCCAGCCGCCAGATCACCGCGCCCCGGTTCGTGGAGACCGTCGAGGCGGCCCTGGCCGAGAGCGGCCTGCCCGCGAGCGCCCTGACCCTGGAGGTCATCGAGGAGATGCTCGTCGAGGACGCCGAGGAGATCATCAACCGCCTGTCGGAGCTGCGCGCCCTCGGCGTGCGGCTCGCGATCGACGATTTCGGCACCGGGTACGCGTCCCTCGCCCTGCTCCGCCGGCTTCCCGTCGACATGATCAAGATCGATCCGTCGTTCGTCTCGGGTCTGGGCCGTGACGAGACGCTCACGCTGCTGACCCGCACGATCGTGCGGCTCGGCCACGACCTCGGCCTGATCGTCGTCGCCGAGGGCATCGAACGCCCCGAGCAGCTGGAGCTCCTGCGCGAGATGGGCTGCACCCGAGGTCAGGGCTATCTGGTGGCCAGGCCCATGGCCGCGAAGGGGGTCGACTCGCTGATGCGCACGAGCCTGTCGCCACTTCAGAACACCGCTTAGCTTAAACGCCCGACATCCCATATGGTGAGACATGTGTCCGGGGATTTGACACGTCGGATGTGTCAGGGGCTATCGTTGCGGCATGCGTATCACTGGGGACCTCATCGCCGGGCTCTCGCGAGCCTGGCTTGACGGTGTAGTACTTCGCCGGCGCGCGGGTCGCTGACGAAGAGTCCCCAGCCTGCGCGCCAGCCCCAGCACCGCCTCTCCCGGCGGGCGGGGCATTTTTTATGGCCACACCCAGCTCAGCCACGCAAGGAAACGAGCCGATGACCGAAGAGATGACAGGTGCGCAGGCCCTCGTCAGGGCACTGGAACAGGTCGGGGTCGACACGGTGTTCGGGATCCCCGGCGGTGCGATCCTGCCCGCCTACGACCCGCTCTACGACTCCACCAAGGTCAGGCACGTGCTCGTACGCCACGAGCAGGGTGCCGGCCACGCGGCCGAGGGGTACGCCCAGGCGACCGGCCGCGTCGGGGTCTGCATGGCCACGAGCGGTCCCGGCGCCACTAACCTCGTGACCGCGATCTCCGACGCCTACATGGACTCGGTGCCGATCGTCGCGATCACCGGCCAGGTCGTCGCGCCGCTGATCGGCACGGACGCCTTCCAGGAAGCCGACATCTCCGGCATCACCATGCCGATCACCAAGCACAACTTCCTGGTGACCAATGCCGACGAGATCCCCCGGATCATCGCCGAGGCCTTCCACATCGCCTCCACCGGCCGTCCGGGCCCCGTGGTGGTCGACATCTCCAAGGACGCGCTCCAGGCGACCACCGCCTTCGCGTGGCCGCCCACCATGCGCCTGCCCGGCTACCGCCCGGTCACCCGGCCGCACTCCAAGCAGATCAGGGAGGCCGCGCGCCTCCTGGTCGAGGCCAAGCGGCCGGTGCTCTACGTCGGCGGCGGCGTGCACAAAGCGCGGGCGTCCGCCGAGCTGGCCGAGCTGGCCGAGCTGACCGGCATCCCCGTGGTCACCACGCTGACGGCCAGGGGCACCTTCCCCGACAGCCACCACCTGCACCTCGGCATGCCCGGCATGCACGGCACGGTCGCGGCCGTCGGCGGCCTCCAGCGCAGCGATCTGATCATCGCTCTCGGCACGCGCTTCGACGACCGCGTGACCGGCAGGCTCGACAGCTTCGCCCCGCACGCCAAGGTGATCCACGCCGACATCGACCCGGCCGAGATCTCCAAGAACCGCCACGCGGACGTCCCGATCGTGGGCGACTGCCGCGAGGTCCTCACCGACCTGGTCGCGGCGGTCAAGCACGAGCACGACGAGGGCCGCGCCGGCGACTACACCGCCTGGTGGACCACGCTCCAGGGCTACAAGGACACCTACCCCCTCGGGTACGACAAGGCGGAGGACGGCGCGCTGGCCCCCCAGTACGTCATCGAGCGGCTGAGCGAGATCGTCGGGCCGGACGCCTACTACCTGGCGGGGGTCGGCCAGCACCAGATGTGGGCCGCGCAGTTCGTCAAGTACGAGAACCCCGGCACGTTCATCAACTCCGGCGGCGCGGGCACCATGGGCTTCGCGGTCCCGGCCGCGATGGGCGCCAAGATGGGCCGGCCAGAGGCCACGGTGTGGGCCATCGACGGCGACGGTTGCTTCCAGATGACCAACCAGGAGCTCGCCACCTGCGCGATCGAAGGTGTGCCGATCAAGGTGGCCGTCATCAACAACGGCAACCTCGGCATGATCAGGCAGTGGCAGACGCTGTTCTACAACCAGCGCTACTCGAACTCCGACCTGAAGACGGTCCGTCGCATCCCCGACTTCGTCAAGCTGGCGGAGGCGTACGGTTGCGTCGGCCTGCGGTGCGAGCGGCCCGAGGACGTCGACGCGACGATCCGCAAGGCCATGGAGATCAATGACGTCCCCGTGGTCATCGACTTCGTCGTCCACAAGGACGCGATGGTCTGGCCCATGGTCGCGGCCGGCACCGGCAACGACGAGATCAAGATCGCTCGGGACATGGCTCCCGTGTGGGACAACGAGGAGCTGCTGTGAGCCGCTTCGCACGCCTGACGGGTTTCTCGGGAGGGAACGCATGAGCCGCCACACGCTGTCGGTTCTCGTCGAGAACAAGCCGGGCGTCCTCGCCCGGGTCGCCTCGCTGTTCAGCAGGCGGGGCTTCAACATCGACTCACTGGCCGTCGGGCCGACGGAGCACGCCGACGTCTCGCGGATGACCATCGTCGTCAGCGTCGCCGAGCTACCGCTCGAGCAGGTCACGAAGCAGCTCAACAAGCTGGTCAACGTGATCAAGATCGTCGAGCTCGACCCCTCCCAGTCCGTGCAGCGCGAGCTGACACTGATCAAGGTCAGGGCCGACGCCGAGACGCGCAGCCACGTGCTGGAGCTCGTGCAGCTCTTCCGCGCCCGCTGCGTGGACGTCGCCACGGACGCGGTGACCATCGAGGTCACCGGCACGCCGGACAAGCTCGACGCCTTCATCAGGGTGCTTGAGCCGTTCGGCATCAAAGAGCTCGTCCAGTCGGGCATGGTGGCCATCGGCCGCGGCGCCCGTTCCATCACCGACCGCTCGCTCCGGGCCCTGGACCGCAGCGCTTGAGCGCGCGGGCGCGAGCCGTACGAAATCACGAAAGGCAACCTAGTGACTGAGATCTTCTACGACGACGACGCCGACCTGTCGATCATCCAAGGTCGGCACGTGGCCGTGCTCGGGTACGGCAGCCAGGGCCACGCCCACGCGCTGTCGCTCCGTGACTCCGGCGTGGACGTCCGGGTCGGTCTGCCCGAGGGCTCCAAGAGCCGCGAGAAGGCCGAGAACGACGGCCTGCGCGTCGTCAGCCCGGGGGAGGCGGCCGAGGAGGCCGACCTCATCATGATCCTCGCGCCCGACCACATCCAGCGTCACCTGTACGCCGAGCACGTCGCGCCGAACCTCGTCGAGGGCGACGCGCTGTTCTTCGGGCACGGCCTCAACATCCGCTACGGCCTGATCGACGCTCCCGAGGGCGTGGACGTCGCCATGGTGGCGCCCAAGGGCCCGGGTCACCTGGTCCGCCGGCAGTTCACCGCCGGCCGCGGCGTCCCCGTCCTCGTCGCCGTCGAGCGCGACGCGACCGGCGACGCCTGGCCGCTGGTGCTCTCGTACGCCAAGGCCATCGGTGGCACCCGCGCCGGCGCGCTGAAGACGACCTTCACCGAGGAGACCGAGACCGACCTGTTCGGCGAGCAGGCCGTGCTGTGCGGCGGCGTGTCCGAGCTGATCAAGACCGGATTCGAGACGCTGATCGAGGCCGGCTACCAGCCCGAGGTCGCCTACTTCGAGTGCCTCCACGAGATGAAGCTCATCGTCGACCTCATGTACGAGGGCGGCATCTCCAAGATGTACTGGTCCGTCTCCGACACCGCCGAGTACGGCGGCTACTCGCGCGGGCCGCGCATCGTGAACTCCGAGACCAAGAAGGAGATGGAGCGCATCCTCGGCGAGATCAAGTCGGGCGAGTTCGCCCGCGAGCTCGTCGACGAGTTCGACAGCGGCCAGAGCAACTTCCGCAAGTACCGCGAGGAGCTGGCCGAGCACTCCATCGAGAAGACCGGCGCCAAGCTCCGCCCGATGATGAGCTGGCTCAAGGAGAAGTAACCCTCCTCGGCCATTCCGCGTGACAGTGATCGCCCGAGCCCAGCTCGGGCGATCACTGTTTCCGGCTCGACCTTCAGCTTGTCTTCGGTGATAGATCCGGCGGGCCAGGGTCTACGGACGGAGCAGACCCGCCCGGAGCGCACCGGCGAACGACGCCCACTCGTCCGCCGCGAGGATCAACGCTGGGCCAACAGGATTCTTCGAGTCGCGTACGGCCACATCACCGTTGGCCAGGGCGGCGACTTCGACGCAGTTGCTGTTGTCACCGCTGTGGCTGCTCTTACGCCATCTGACCTGAAACTCAGTGGCAGAAGGTCCGGTCAGCTGTTCCACACGCACTTCCTACAGTTCGCCGGCTACCGCGGAGATCAGCTTCATCGACTCTTCTGTCGGTAGTGCAGACGCCCGCAGATGGTCAAATGCCAGCGTATATCTACCGACCTCTTCTTCGGTTTCGAGATACAGCCCGCCTGTGAGGTTCTCCAGGAAGACGACCTTGCCCAGCCCGGGCTGAGGGAACTCAAGAACGACGTACGGGCCGTACATGCCGGTCGACGCGCCGGCGGAGAAGGGCAGGACCTGGATGGTGATGTTGGGTCGTGCCGCCATCTCACGGAGATGCCGGAGTTGACCGCGCATCACCTCAGATCCACCGACCCGCTGACGAAGTACGGCCTCTCCCAGGATCGCCCACAGATTGATCGGCTCTGATCGAGTCAGCACTGCCTGACGAGCCGTCCTGATGTCCACGAACGTCGCGACGTCTTCAGGCCGCTCCCAGACCCGGCTGGCACCCACCATGGCAAGCGCGTACTCGGGCGTCTGCAGCAACCCAGGCATGATCTGAGTTTCATAGGTACTGATCGCGCACGACGTGGCCTCCAGGCCAAGGAGATCGGCGAAGGGGTGGTTGAGCGTCGCGCCGTAAGCGTGCCACCATCCTTGCTCCCGGGCACTCCTGGCGAGCCCCAGGAGGGCTTCGCGCTGGGCTCCGTCAGTGAGCTGGTACAGATCGAGAAGATCGGCGACGTCACCCCAGTGGACGCGCACCACTCCATTCTCAATACGGCTGATCTTTGCCGGGGGCCACTTGGTACGCGCGGACACGTCGTCGATCGTCAGCCCCGCGGCCTTGCGGATCTTCAAGAGAGCGCTGCCGAGCCACTTGCTACGGATCGTGGCGCTACGCATAACCATGTAGTTCCTCTCGTATTTGCCCGCTTACCGACCGCTATCGTCACGCGAAATCTTGCGATCATGAAAGGTTTCGTTCCCAAAAGGTTGCGGCCTTGGAACTCATCGGTCATCGTACAAGAGCAGTCACGGAATGTGAGAGCGTGCCTGCTAAACGTGACTAAATAGATGACGGCATGGGCTCAGATCGGCCAGGTCAAATGAAGCGCATACGCGACCTGTCCATCTCCGCGCACCCGCCCATTCGTCCGCCACCGACGCAGCGAAGGGTCAAACGCGATGACTGATGCCCAATCCCAGTACGCCGTCCGAGCAGGTCAGGCCCCGTACGAGGTACCTGGGGTGCGCCTGAGTGGGGCGTACGCAGGGACCGCCCCGGCCGTACTGGCACGGCTTCTCACCAACCAGTTCCCTGACTGGCTGATATGGCACGGCAAAGCCACCAGATCTTGGTGGGCGATGCAACCGAGGTGTGCCTCGACGGTGACCGGGCTCATCGAAGCTGCTGACCCCGATCAACTGGCAGCGCTCCTGCGACAGGTCCAGGACTGTGAGGCGCAACTCCAGGCTGCCGGCGAGAACGCATCTCTCGGTCCTCACCCGGGTGCACGCACGGTCAACACTGGTCCTCTGCGGCCGTGGCGTGCACCGGTGGCGAGGCGAGTCGCATGAGAACGCCACCTTTGCGACTATCACACCTGGCCAGAACGGTGTCGGCCTACATCCGCTCTCGATCCGCCGCTCCCGCCGCAAGCCTGAGGCTAGGCGGCTCAGCAGGCGCCCCGCCGTCGGACATGGTGATCTCACGGCGCTTCCCTTGCTCGACTGACCAAGTGGCGAAAGCCCGCCGCTTCGTAGGGGAACTGCTTGGCGAACACCATCCCGCACAAGAGATCGCGATTCTCCTCACCAGCGAACTCGCCACGAACGCCATCCAACACGGATCCTGTGGCGGTGAGGGTGGTGCACCGTCTTTCCTGGTCCTGGTCCTGGTCTCGCGCGACAACGCCCGAGCCCTTGTCGCCGTCCTCGACCGCGGCTCGAACAAAGTCCCGTACCTTCGCAACGGGGGGCCGGATTCCACGGGAGGCCGGGGGATCTCGCTCGTTGACCAACTGTCCGCCCGGTGGGGATTCACTCGGGACATTTCCAAGGGAAGCACCGGTGTCTGGTTCGAAGTCGGTCCACGCGAATATGTCCAGGAGAGCCCGCGTTGCATCTGCCAGCTTCTGATCCAAATCAGGCCTTGACCTGCATGACAGTTGCGCGCACTGGGGGGAGGGCTGCGCGCCCTGCCCCATGGGCGCGCCCGAAGCTTTCTGAGGTACTCCTCCCGCTCAAGCTTCTTCAGGTCATACGCGCTGGTAGTAGTTCTCCGCTGCGGGGGATGTTCTTCTCGCGGGACGATTCTTTCGGTACGAACTCGACCAGTAGTCGTAACCTGGTGGCAGGGACCGGAAACACGTCGTCGGAGGATCGCGCTGGAGTGGGCGCAGCCTGGACGTCGTGCTGTCAGGTTTGGAGCCGCGCCCGGGTGGGGGCGTTCAGGCTGCGCGCCGCCGCGGTCTCGCTCGTCTCCACCGCTGTGAGGAGATCAGCCAGCAGTTGGGGCGGCATCGCACCACGTCCAAGCCCGGAGGACTGGACGGCTGAGGCGAGTGCCCGCTCCTGGGCACTGGTGATCATCGGCCGGCACGCGTCGTGCGCGAGCACGTCCCTTGCTGCGTAGCCATCCCCGGCCGCCACTGCCTCGCCCACAAGACGAGCGACGGCTCGGGCCGCGCCGGGCCGCTCGGCGCCACCGGCCAGGTCGACCACGGTCATGCCCAGGCGTGTACGGAATATCAGGAGTCCTGGCGAGAGCGCGAGCTCAAGGTAGTGCTTCTCCATGGCGGAGGTAGCGAGCTCGGCCGGTCGGTCGTCGGCCCTGAGGCAGAGCACGGTGAGACACGCCGCGACCGGATGCTCCCACGTTTCAGACATTGCACTTTCTTCGACAAGTGCCAGGGCTGAGGCAGGGTCACCTGCGATGCAGCGAGCCAGGACCGCCACCTGCCGTCCGTCCAGCAACCGCCGGCCGACGCCGCTGTGCTGCTCGGCGTGCGCCAGTGCCTGGTCCCATCTGCCCGCGCCGGCCAGCGCTCGGGTGCCGTCGGCCAGCAGAACCGTCCACAGCCACTGGCAGAGCGTGCGGTGATCCTCATCCGAGGCGGTGAGGTTGAGGAAGGAGACCGGCATGCCGTCGATCACGGCATCTGTGCGGTACCGGACCGCTTGGTACAGCATGTCGAGCAGTCCGTAGGCGCCCTGGCCGTCGCCACCGCGGATCAGCAGTCGGGCGAGGTTGACGACCGGTTCCAGGGCGTGCCGTGCCGCCTGCGCACCCAACGGCTGGGCGCGCAGGTAGACGTGAAACTGCTGCCAGCACAGAGCCCGGGCGAGGTCGACGAGGCCGCAGTCGCTGGCGATCAATGCCGCCTTGTTGTGCGCCGTAGCGGCCAAGGCCAGGCAGTCGGTGCCGGTCTGGCTGGCGGCGGTCCGCGCGAGATCGCATACCTCCGCGACCCGCATATCGAGTGGCTGACAGGCTGGTCTTGCGCGGGCGACCAGCGGGAAGCGCTGTGCTATCCGGGTTAGGGTGTCCATCTCACTGCCAGGTGATGAGGAGCCGGTTGCGCGGGGTGTGGAAGGCGAATTGGCTGGGAATCCGCTCGATCGGCTCACCGGCGTCGGCCGGCTGGATTTCAAATTGGACGGTCCGTGACCGGTGGTCCCGGTCCCAGGTACGGATCTCACTCACAACCCGGCCGGCCAGTTCCTCGCTGCCGGGGCCATGGCCGATGACCCCGACTTCGTACAACGGTCCGGTGCCACCGGCGCGCTCGGCGGGGCGCATGGTGAGGTAGGCGAGGTCGGCTTTGTCGGTGACCGCCATGGCGCCCCAGCCGAACTGGGGTTTGACCAGACCGTTGTCGATGGCCGAGCGTTGCACGGGCATCCGGCTCAGGGCGTTATCCATCGTGCAGGTCAGCCACAGGTCCAGCCACTCGAACGACTCCGCCGCACCGAACAGCACTCCCGTCCACGCCTCGCTGCGGGAGTGGCCGAGTACGCCCGCGAGGGCTGCGGCGTCCACCGCCTGCTCTTGGTGGACTTGGAGGATGACGGTCCCGTCTCGGGTCAGCGGGACGGTCCGCCGGGCGTCGTCGGCGATCCCGCGCAGCGGCATGAACGTGCACATCTGGCTTGAGCGGCTACTCCAGTGCCCCGTTTCGCTCTCGAACACGATCGAGCGCGAAACGCTACCGCGCAACCGCAGCGGCACGACCAGCCGCCCGTCCGGCGCGAGCTGCTCCAGCCATGCCGGGGGCAGATCCCACGCGCCGACGGTGGCGATCACCCGGTCATAGGGTGCGCCGTCCGCGTAGCCAAGTGCGCCGTCACCGAGAATGACGCGCACGTTCTTGCAGTCGGCAGCCGCAAGGCCCGATCGGGCACCGTCCACGATGTCGTCGTCCACGTCGATTGTGGTGACCTGGCCGTCTTTGCCGACCATGTGTGCGAGCAACCCCGCGTTGTAACCCGTACCAGCGCCGATCTCCAGGACCCGCTGACCTGGTTCGGCCTGGAGCTGTTCGAGCATCATCGCCACGATCGTTGGCTGCGAGGCGGCGCTGATCGACACGCCGGCACCGTCCGCCTTCGTGTAGACCGGGTCGTCGGCGTACGCCTCCTCCAGCGGCACCGCGGGCACGAACAGGTGGCGGGGTACGGCGCGCAGCGCCGCCTCGACCCGCTCGGTGCGCACCGTCCCCTGATCGCACAGTCGGTCAGCCAGCGCGTGGCGCAGGCGCTCGGCGGTGGTGTTGCTGATGGTCTCTTCGGTCATCCCGGTGTTTGCCTCACGGCCCGTAGTGCGGCCTGTGCTGGTATCTGGTGTGGATCCGGTGCCGTCCTGCTCTGCCATGACTACCTCTTTCGCCAGTGTGGCCAGGGTGCTTTGCTCCGCGTAGGACAGTCCCAGGCGGTTCCAATGGAAGATCATGTGGTGGGTGAGGACGGCTCGCAGTCCCCGTTCCAGCGTCCCGCGCCGTGCCAGGGCGGCGAGTTGCTGTCCTGCTCGCTCGAACGACGAGGACCAGTCGGCTAAAGCGGCCAGCGGCCCGCCGCCGAGTAGAGCGCTCGTCGGGCTCGCGTCGACGGTCATGAGCCGGTACACGGCGGCTCTCAGGCTACTTAGACGTCCGGCCAGGGGCGCGGGACGCGCGACCGGTCTGTGCTGGGCGACTCTCGCCCACACGTCGCCCTGCTCGTACCAGTCCTGTCCCGCACCGCGCATCAGCACGCTGCCCAGCAGGATGGCCAGTTCACGCCGCCCGAGGCCCGGCATGCCTGGTGCGCCGGTGTCTGACCGTGCCAGGTAGTCGAGGATGTTGCGGCTGTCGTGGTGGAACAGCTCATGAGCGACCTCTATGGCTGCGGAACCGCCGAACGCGTGCACCTCCGGCTCGTAGAGCATGCACCACGCGCGCACGCTCTCCGACGCTGATCGTGCATGGATGCGCGACCACCTGAAGCACTTGATGGAGCGATACGCAGGCCTGCCGCCCGCTCGTCCTGCGTGTGTGATCCACGGCGACGCCTGGGTGGGCAACGTGGTCTCGACCGCCGACGACCACATTGTGCTGCTGGACCTGGAGCGTTGCTCGATCGGGCCCCCCGAATGGGATCTGGTGTCCACGGCGGTGAAGGCGTTCACGCTGGGGGGCATCTCGGTCGAGGAGTACACCGACTTCGTTCGCGCCTACGGATACGACGTCACCACCTGGGACGGGTTCGAGACGCTCCGGGACATCCGAGAGTTCCGTATGACGTGCATGGCCGCCCAGGTGGCTGCGGAGAACCCAGCTCGACATGACGAGGTGGTTCTGCGCCTGGCATCGATCAGGGGTTCGCGGGGGCCCCGACCATGGACGGACTGGCGTCCCGTGCCATAGCCGGACCAGTATCCACCGGCGGGCTACCGTATCCGGCCCAGGCGAGTTCACCGGTCGGGTACCCGTCGGCCCCAACCGGCGGCTGCACGCCGGTCAGGGCCACGCGTTCGTAGTGGCCGAGTCCTCGGGCCCTGCCGCCTACGGGGGCCGGGCCCGAGATCAGGCGAGGGTCAGCACTGGACGGGCTTGAGCCAGGAGCATTCGAGGTCGCTCTCCGGGCCCGCGGGGGTCGCGTTCTTGAGCTGGGCGGTGGCGTCCACGGGGGTGTCCCGCTTGAACTGGGCGAGCCGGACCGCGATGGCGTCCTCCACGGTCGTCTTCGGGTTGCCGGTCAGGTAGTTGTTGGTCAGGATCGAGAACACCAGCGGCTCGCCGTCGGCGCTGGTCACGTAGCCCGACAGCCCGGTGACGCTGGTCAGCGAGCCGGTCTTGGCGTGCACGTTGTTCGCCGCCGGGGTGCCCGCCATGCGGCTGCGCAGCGTTCCGCCGGTGAAGCGGTCGGAGTTGCCCGCGATCGGCAGGGCGTCGTACCAGGTCTTGAACCACGGCTTGGAGCGCAGGGCGATGAGGTAGGCCGTGAGCTCGCCCGGGGTCACGCCGTCGAGCCGTGAAAGGCCGGAGCCGTCGCGCAGCCGTACGTTCTTGATGCCGTTCTTGGTGGCGAACCCGACCGTCACGGCCAGGCCGGCGCTCCAGGTGCCCTGGCCGGACACCTTGCGGCCCATCGCCTTGGTGAGGATCTCGGCGTGCATGTTGTTGCTGAGCTTCAGGAAGGGCACCAGCAGCTCGCTGAGCGGCATGGAGTCGCGCTGTGCCACGTTCTTGGCCGCCGCAGGCGTCGCGCCCCGGCCGGTCGTGCCGAGCACCCGTACCCCGTGCTTGGCGAGCGCCTTCCTGAACAGGGACGCTGCGTACCCCGTCGGGTCGTCGACCGTGACCCACTCGTCGTACTGGTCCGCCACCGTGCCGGTGATCACGACCTTGTTGGTGCCGTGCACGCGGTTGACGGCGACGTCGGTCTCGGCGCCTGTGGTGGCGTGGTTCTCGATCGTGATGTAGTCGGTCGGCGGCGTGGTGGTCACCTTGGCGGCGGCGCCCGCCGACGCGCCCGGAGCGACCGAGACGATCACCGAGCCGGCGTCGTAGTCGGTGTCGGGGGAGGCGGTCAGCGCGGAGATCTGGCCCGCGTAGTAGTACGGCTCGTCGTCCCACGCCCAGTCGGTGCCGAGCCGGACGTCGTCGAACCAGGTGTCGTCGGCGACCAGCTTGCCCGTGACCAGCTTGACGCCGGAGTCGGCGACCTTGGCCGCGAGCGCGTCGTAGTCGGCGGCGAGCATGGTCGGGTCGCCGGTGCCCTTGAGGTAGAGGTCCCCGGCCAGGGTCGAGCCCAGGCGGCGTCCCGAGTTCAGCACGCTCGTGGTGAAGCGGTAGTCGAGGCCCAGGGTGTCCACGGCGGCGGCGGAGGTGAGCAACTTGGTGTTGGAGGCCGGGAGGAAGACCTTCCCGGCGTCCTGCGCGTAGAGCTGCTCGCCCGTGGCGGCGCTCTTGACGACCACACCAGAGCGGGCCACGGCGAGGTTCGAGGCATTGAGGATCTGGTCGAGATCCTTGGTGAGATCGGCGACGCCGGGCGCGGGGTCGGCGGCGTTCGCGGGAACGCTCGCCCCCGACGCCCACGTCACGGTGAGGGTGAGGAGTACTGCCGTCAGCAGTCCGGCCGGTCGTCGGGGCATCCGCACGGGTTCCTCCAGAGGTAGATGGCCCGGATCATGCCGCGATCATCGAGAACCTCTGACCAGACGGCAATACGGAAATGTTCGTATCTTGTCCGGCCGGAACCGTCTACTGCGGGAGGGACACCAGGAACGCGCACTCGCCGAAGGAGATCTCGTCGCCCGCGCGGACGTGGGCCGGGCCGACCAGACGCCAGCCGTTCAGCCGCGTGCCGTTGAGCGAGCCGAGGTCCACCAGGAGCCAGGCCTCGCTGTCGCGCCGCAGCTCGGCGTGCACGCGTGACACCGTGAGGTCGGTGAGGATCAGGTCGCAGTCGGAGCCCCGGCCCACCACGTAGCGCGTACGGCTGTCGCCGGGCAGGGCGAGCCTGGGGAGGCGCGGGCGGCGCCACGCGCTCTCGATGCGGGTGGTGAGGTCGGAGACCGAGGCCACCGCGTCGGTCAGCCTCCGCCGCCATCTGCCGCTCGGCGGGAGATCGGAGACGAGGTCGGTCAGCTCGACGCGGCTGCGGGCACGCAGCGCTCGATCGACCCGTCCGAGAAAGGTGTCATGCGAGATCTGTCCTTCGAGCGCATGATCGCGGAGCTCACTGATCGCGCGATCACGGTCCCCGTCGGAGGCGCGCACAGGCGGGTGCGTCGAGCTCATCTCCCGAGTATCAGGCTGGCAACGGCAAGGTGTCCAGAATATGCGGGATCTGTTGTCACGAGCATACTGAGTATGCATACTGAGTATTCATGTCGATCCGCCACGGACTGCTCGCCCTGCTGACACAGGGACCTCGCTACGGCTACCAGCTCCGTGTGGAGTTCGAGGCGTCCACGGGGGCGACCTGGCCGCTGAACATCGGCCAGGTCTACACGACGCTTGCCCGCATGGAGCGCGACGGCCTCGTGGCCCCGGGGGAGCAGGACGAGCAGGGCCGGGTGGTGTACGCCATCACCGACAAGGGCCGGTCGGAGCTGTCGCGATGGTTCGGCACCCCCATCGCCCAGGCCGACCGGCCCCGCGACGAACTGGTGATCAAGCTCGCCATGGCGGTCACCGCGCCGGGCGTCGAGGTCCGCGAGGTCGTCCAGGCCCAGCGCACCGCCACCATGCGCACCCTGCAGAGCCTGACCCGCGCCAAACGCGCCGAGGCGGGCACCGCGCAGCGCCTGGTGCTCGACTCCATGATCTTCCAAGCCGAGGCCGAACAACGCTGGCTCGACCACTGCGAGTCCGTACTTGCCGCGACCTCCCCCGGCCCGCTGTCTCCACCGGCGCATCCCTCCCGCACAGCGCCTTCGTCCCAGGAGTAGGAATGACTGATATTTCCGTGGAAACGGCGGACGCTCCCGTGATCAGCCTTGTGGAGGTGTCGCGCGTACACGGTTCCGGTGCGGCGGCCGTCGAGGCACTGAAGAGGGTGAGCCTGCAGGTCGCGGCCGGAGAGCTCGTGGCCGTCATGGGCCCCTCGGGCTCCGGCAAGTCCACGCTGCTCAACCTCGCGGGCGGCCTCGACCGGCCCACCTCCGGACGGGTCGTCGTGGAGGGCACCGACGTCGGGGCACTTCCGCCCAGCCGGCTGGCCGAGCTGCGGCGCCGTCACGTCGGGTACGTCTTCCAGGACCTCAACCTGATCCCCTCGCTGACGGCCGTGGAGAACGTCATGCTCCCGCGTGAGCTCGACGGGGTCCGCGCGGGCAAGGCCCGGGGCGAGGCGTCACACGCGCTCGCCGAGATGGGCGTCGCCGAGGTCGCCGGCCGCTTCCCCGACGAGATCTCCGGCGGTCAGCGCCAGCGCGTCGCGATCGCGCGCGCCATGGTCGGCGTGCGCCGCGTGCTCCTGGCCGACGAGCCCACCGGCGCCCTGGACACGCCCACCGGGGACGACGTCATCCAGGCCCTGCGCGCCCGCGCCGACTCCGGAGCCGCCGTCCTCCTGGTCACCCACGAGCCCCGCTACGCCGCCTGGGCCGACCGCGTCATCTTCCTCCGCGACGGCCAGATCGCCGACTCCGCCGAAGCCCAGGTGACCACCCGATGAGCACCACCGGAGCCGCGTTACGCCTCTCCCGGAGGACCATCGCCAGGTCCCCGGGACGCGCCGCCCTGATCCTGGCGATGATCGGCCTCCCCGTACTCGTCGTCACGGCCCTGGCGACGCTTCTCAGCACCCTCGACGACAGCGCGTCCGGTCCATCCCGCCCTCTCGGCAGCGCGGACGCGCTGGTGTGGGGCGACCATGCCTGGAGCGGGGTCACGCAGGAGCCGACCGGCGACGGCTACGGGTGGTCGCCCGGCGAGCATCCACGGCCCTTCACGGCGGTCGAGATCGGCGCCCTGTTCGGGCGGGGGAGCAGGGTCATTCCTCTCAGGGAGGAGAGGACCGCCTACGAGACTCCGGAGACGCGGGACGTGGGGACGTTGCGCGAGCTGGACCTGAGAGATCCGCTGGCCCGAGACGCCTATCGCCTCCTGGACGGGCGGCTTCCGCAGGCGGCCGGTGAGATCGTCGTCACGCGGAAGATCCTCGACGCGGGCGGCCGGATGGGCGGAACCCTGCTGGTCACCCGACGGCGGCGGCCGATGCGGATCGTCGGCGTCGTGCTCGTGCCGTCCGACTCGTCGGGCACGCGGATGGTGGCGCTGCCCGGCAGCGTGATCCCTCCACGTGCGGCGAACACGGCGGCGACCGATAAGCGAGCCTGGCTGGTCGACGCCCCCCGGCCGGTGACGTGGAAGGACGTGCGGCGGCTGAACGGGTCCGGGCTGATCGTGGTCTCGCGGGCCGTTCTCGCCGACCCGCCACCCGGCAAGTCGCCCGCCATGGGCGCGGAGAGCACGAGCTCCGGCGGTGCCCTTCCGGTCATAGTGCCGCTCATGATCCTGATGTTCGTACTGGAGGTCGTGCTCCTCGCCGGCCCGGCCTTCGCCGTGGGGCTGCGCCGCAGGCGCGCGGAGCTGGCCCTGATCGCTGCCCAGGGCGGCACGCCAGGTCAGCTGCGAGCCGTCGTGCTCGCCGACGGCCTGGTGCTCGGGATGGGCGCCGCGACCGCCGGCGCGGTGGCGGGCATCGGTGTCGCCGTGGCGGTCATGCCCTGGGCCGAGAGGGTCTTCGAAAGCGTGATGACCTCGTTGAGCGTGCCGTGGGCGGCCGTGGCGGTGATCGTCGTCCTGGGTACGGCCAGTGGTCTGGCCGCCGCTCTCGCTCCGGCCGCGCAGGCGAGCCGTACCGACATAGTGGCGGTGCTGGCGGGGCGGAGCGAGCGCAGGCGTGATCGGGTCGGATGGCCGCTGCTCGGCCTGGTCCTCCTGGCGGGCGGCGTCGCCGCCGCGCTGATGACACCCCGGCACGGCGTGACATGGGTGTTCGTCGCCGCCGTGCTCACCCAGTTCGGCATGGTCGCCGTGATCCCGTGGCTGGTCGGCGGGGCCGGCCGCCTCGCGGGGCGGCTCCCGCTCCCGCTGAGGTTCGCCGCACGGGACGCGGCCCGTCACCGCGGGCGCACGGCTCCGGCCGTCGCCGCCGTCATGACGGCGACCGCGCTGGTCACGGCTCTGACCGTCGCCGGGACGAGCCTTTACGGCAGGGCGTCCCTCGACTACCGGCCCGCCGCTCCACCTGGCGCCACGATCATCAGCCGCGACCAGGTTCCCGAGGAAACTTGGCACCGGGTACGCGACGCCGCTCGCCGTACGCTGCCCGCCGGCGTCCCGCTGATCGAGGTCGCCCTGCCGACCAGCCGGAACGGCGCCCTGATGCTGACGTCCATCTCCTCTCCCGGTGCGGAGAACGAGGACGAGGCGTCCATCATCTCCCCGGACCTGAGCGGCATGGGCGGCGTGCTGATCGGCGACCGCGCGCTGCTCCGCTTCGCTCTGGGAAGGGACGATCCCTCCGCGATCGCGGCTCTTGAGGCAGGTCGCGCGGTGGTGCTGAACCCGGCCTACGTACGCAAAGGCAAGATCCAGCTTTCCCTGACGCCGCAGTATTCCGGCGGGCGAACCGAGGACCTCACGCTGCCGGCCGTCGGCATCCGCGCTACGGGTGAGGGCTGGGCGCGCGTCGTCATGTCCCCGAAAGCACTTGAGGGCCACGACCTCAGCGTGGAGTCCCGTCTCCTGCTCGTCGATCCGGCGCGATACCGGCCGTCCCGGGCCGTCCAGGACCGGCTCGCGGGCGGGATCGGGGCGATCACCACGCATGTGGGCGTCCGGGTGGAGCGCGGCTTCGAGCAGGACTACACCGGGATGATGCTGCTTCTCGCCGCGGCGGCGGTCGTCATGGTGCTCGGCGCGACGTTCGTGGCCACCCGTCTCGCCGCCACCGACGCCCGGCCGGAGCTGACCACCCTGGCGGAGGTCGGCGCGAGCCCGGGATCACGCCGCGCGGTCGTCGCAGGCCAGGCGTTCGTCATAGCCGCCCTCGGCGTCGCCAGTGGACTGCTCGCGGGCCTTGTGCCGGGGATCGCGGCGACCTGGCCGGCGTCCGCGCGAGAAGCGGTCTCGACGGCGTACGGCGCGGACGGCGTCCCGGTGACCCTTCCCCAGCACGAGGGACCGGTGGTCGGCCTCCCCTGGCTCTTCCTCGCGACCCTCCTCATCACCCTCCCCCTCCTGGCCGCCCTCACCACCGCCCTACTCGGCGCAACCCGCCCGAGCGCACGCCGCCGCCCCAGCTGAAAGACCTCACGAGGCCGTTGTCATCACTTCCCGGGAGACCACTCATGTCATCGCCGACAGTGCCGTGGCGGTGACCGCGTGAGCGGTATCCGTGCTGCCCTACGCATCTCCCGGCGGAACGCCTGGCATCGTGCGGACCAGGATCACGCTGACGCGTCGGATGACGTGACCTGATTGGGGGCGGCCTCGTCGAGGTGGGCGGCGGTGAGGTGGTATTTGAAGGTCATCAGGATGCCCGTGAGGATGATGACGGCGGGGATGACGGCCTGGGTGAGGACGATGGCGGTCAGGGCGCTGCCGGGCTGGGTGACGGGGTGCTCGGGATCGGAGGAGATGAAGCCTCCGGCCCCCAGCACCGCGCCGACCACCAGGGCTCCGAGGGCGGTCACCGCACTCTCCACGGCCGTCCACAGGCCGGTGAAGACGCCACCCCTGCGCTTGCCGCTCCTCGTGGAGTCGTGGGCGATCACATCGGCCAGCATGGAGAACTGAAGAAGCTGGAGACCGGCGTACCCCACGCCGATGATCAACGTCACCAGGTGGGCGTAGAGCCAGCCGAAGACCGGGGTGAGCGCCGCGAGCAGCGCCCCGATCATGAAGAGCGCCCCCGCGAGGATCATCGCGCCCCGCTTGTCCATCTTGCGGGCGAGCCAGACCCACAGGGGCATCGTGATCAGCATGGGGCCGACCAGCGCCGCGAAGAGGGTGCTGGTGGCCGAGGGGTCGTCCAGGGTGTACGAGGCGAAGTACGGGGCGCTCGCGAGCATCACGCCCGTGGCCAGCGTCTGCGCGCTCGACAGGCCGAGCAGCCAGAGGAACGGCCGACTGGCCCTGGCCGCCGCGAGCTGAGCCCTGAGGTTCGCCTCCGGCTCGGAACTGCCCGTCAGCGGCGCGCGGGCCGTACCGAAGAAGGACGCGAGCATGGATACGAGCAGCACGGCCGCGAAGATGATCCCCATCATGCGGTAACCGTCGAGGGAGTGCGACGCGATGGCCGGGGCGATGATGCCGCTCAGCGCCACCGCGAGCGCGACGAAGATCATGCGCCATTGCAGGAGCGAGGTGCGCTCGTGGTAGTCGTGCGTCATCTCGGCGGGCATCGCCTTGAACGGCACCTCGTACAGCGCGTACCCGGTGGCGGCGATGAGGAAGAAGCCGCCGACGAACAGGGCGGCCGGCGTGCCGGTCAGGGGAGGTCCCGCGAACGTGAGCGCGAAGGCGATCGGGAGGATGATCGCCCCGGCGAGCAGCCAGGGGCGGCGGGGGCCCCAGCGCGAGACCGTGCGGTCGGACCACTGGCCCACGAGCGGATTGATCACCAGATCCCACGCCTTGGGGGCGAAGACCACCACGCCGGCCAGCCACGCGGGCACCGCGAGGATGTTGGTGAGGTAGAACAACAGCAGCAGGCCCGGGATGGCGCTGAACGTCGCGGTGCAGAACGAGCCCACACCGTAACCGAGCCGCACGCCTCGCGAGACGGCCGGGGGCCGGGGCGCCGCCGTCGAAGGGATCATTGCGTAATTACAGCCCACACGGCCTTGGGCCGCCAGCCCCAATCACCGGTGTTTGGGGGACGGTCCGCCGGACACGGCTGGGCGCCGGGTCCGGCGGTCGGTCAGGAGTCGGAGACGTCGGCGCAGACGACGTGGGCGCCCAGCTCGATCATGCGGCGCTCGGTGTTGGCGTCGGCGACGCGGGCCATGAGCACGGGCGCCTCGCTGGCCGCCAGCTGCGGCAGCCGGGCGCGGACCATGCGGTGCAGGTCCCTGACGATGTCCTCGGCGGCCCGCGTGTGCACCTTGACATGGAGCATGATCCCCGAGGATCCGGAGACGGTTCGGGCCTCGGAGATCCACACGTGGTGCACCAGGGGGAAGTCGCGGAGCAGCTCGGAGATCGCCACGCGCAGCGCGGGCAGGATCGGGTGGCCGCACCGCTTGTACCCCGGGTCCACCTGTTGCATCGGGCCCGACAGGTGGGGTCTCGGCGCGGGGATCCACGGCCGCGCGGGCGCGTCCGGCGGGCTCTGCGGCACCGGCGAGCTCAGCGTGTCGCTCCGCTCAAGGACGGGCGAGCTGGGCACCGTGGTGTGGCGCGAGACCGTCGCCATGGCGCCCGTCGCGTACGCCGTCGGCGACGCGCTGGACAGGGCCGGCGTGTGCTGCCCGCTGCGCGTGGAGGCGAGGTAGCGCTGGAGGTCCTCGATGGGGATCGCCGCCGCCGCGGGTCCCGCGGCGTCGATGACGATCTCACGCACGCCGGTGACGCGCTGGATGTCGAGGATGGTGTCGGCGTCGCACGCCGTCAGCGAGTGGTTGCCGCGGTGCCGCGCGTAGGTGTTCGGGCCGGTGTACCCGAGGAGCACGCGTTCGCCGGCCTGCGTCGTGCCGAGCACGACTGAGCGGTCCGGCCGCACGGCTACCAGGATGCCCCACTCGGCAAGGGCCGCCAGTAGCCGATGGGGGCTGCCGTGCTGCGCGAGCACTTCTCCGAGAGCGGGGTTCCCGATGCTCATACGACAAACGATAGGTAGTGGGACACAGCTTATCAGCCTAATCGTCAAGAAATGTTGTGATCAATACCAAGATGGCGGCTTGCGCGTGGAATCCAGTTTAGATGGGTACGCGCCGGTGTCTCGGATGCCGGGACGTTCGTGAGTGCTTTCACAAGCGCGGATAGACTCGAACCTTGTCCGTGCATCCGCACTTCCCAAAGGACCCACCAGTGAACAAGCCCGTCGTCCTGGTCGCAGAGGAGCTCTCCGAAGCAGGTCTCGCCGTGCTCGGGGCCGACTTCGAGGTCCGTCACACCGACGGCGCCGACCGATCGCAGCTCCTGCCCGCCCTCGCCGAGGTGGACGCGCTCATCGTGCGCAGCGCCACCCAGGTGGACGCGGAGGCGCTGTCCCACGCGCCTCGCCTGCGCGTCGTCGCCCGAGCCGGGGTCGGCCTGGACAACGTCGACGTCGAGGCCGCCACCAAGGCCGGTGTCATGGTCGTCAACGCGCCGACCTCCAACATCACCAGCGCCGCGGAGCACACCGTCGCCCTGATCCTCGCGAGCGCCCGCAACGTCGCGCAGGGCCACAGCGCGCTCAAGGCCGGCGAGTGGAAGCGCTCGAAGTACACCGGTGTCGAGCTCGACGAGAAGGTCATCGGCATCCTCGGCCTCGGCCGCATCGGCCAGCTCGTCGCGCAGCGGCTCGCGCCCTTCGGCGTCGAGCTGATCGCGTACGACCCCTACCTCCAGCCGGCCAGGGCGGCCCAGATGGGCGTGCGCCTGGTGTCGCTGGAGGAGCTGCTCATGCAGGCCGACTTCATCACCGTGCACCTGCCGAAGTCCAAGGAGACCGTCGGGCTGATCGGCGAGCGCGAGCTGCACACCGTCAAGCCGTCGGTCCGCATCATCAACGTCGCCCGTGGCGGCATCGTCGACGAGAACGCCCTCTACTCCGCCCTCAAGGAGGGCAGGGTCGCCGGCGCCGGCATCGACGTGTTCTCCAAGGAGCCCTGCACCGACAGCCCGCTGTTCGAGCTCGACAGCGTCGTGGTGACCCCGCACCTGGGCGCCTCCACCCACGAGGCCCAGGAGAAGGCCGGCACACAGGTGGCGCGCAGCGTCAAGCTCGCGCTCGCCGGCGAGTTCGTGCCGGACGCCGTGAACGTCCAGGGCGGCGCCGTCGCCGAGGACGTCAAGCCCGGCCTCCCGCTGGCCGAGAAGCTCGGCCGCGTCTTCACCGCCCTCGCGGGGGAGGTGGCCACCCGGCTCGACGTCGAGATCCGCGGCGAGATCGCGGCCCACGACGTGCGCGTGCTGGAGCTCGCCGCCCTCAAGGGCGTCTTCACCGACGTCGTCGAGGACGCCGTGACCTACGTCAACGCCCCGCTGCTCGCCAAGGACCGCGGCGTCACGGTGGAGCTGGTCACCAGCGACGAGAGCCCCGACTGGCGCAACGTCGTCACCGTCAGGGGCGTGCTCGCGGACGGCCGCACGGTCTCGGTGTCGGGCACGCTGTCCGGCCCGCGCCAGATCACCAAGATCGTCGAGGTCAACGGTTTCCAGATGGAGATCGAGCCCACCGACCACCTGGCGTTCTTCACCTACGCCGACCGGCCGGGCATCGTGGGCATCGTCGGCAAGATCCTGGGCGAGCGTCAGGTCAACATCGCCTCGATGCAGGTGGCCAGGGACGCCAAGGGCGGCAAGGCGCTCATCGCGCTGACCGTCGACTCGGCCATCCCCGCCGACGTGACCGACCAGATCGTGCAGGAGATCGGCGCCGAGGGCGGGCGCACCGTCGACCTCACCGACTAGTACTACATCACTAACCGGATGAGCACGCGAAGGCCCATCACCCCACGGGTGGTGGGCCTTCGTCGTCTCACAGAGCGAGATACTAGGTCGTCCTACAAGACACCTCGCCTACTGGCAGGTAACGTGGAGGGCGATGACGCGCCAGGTATCCGTACTCGTTACCTGCCGCGGCGGGGCCTGATCAGGGCAGGCCGGCGACCCGCCGCGGTGTGCGGCGTTCGTCGGCTGTGAGACCAGTCCCGATCCGCGATCCGGATCAGGGACAGGAGCCCGGTCCGCATCCGTGACCGGTCCGCCTTCCCGTCCCCATCGCGTGCGCCGAGCGCACGCTCTCTAGCGAGCGAGACTTGCCATGTACGACATGTATCCCTGGAACCGTCCCGAAGAGCACCGTCCCGAGGACGAGGCGCCCGACCCCGTGCAGACCGCGCTGGACCGGCGCGACAACGGCGGCGTGCCGGTCTCCTAGCGGACGGTTCTCCCCGAACCCCCTCTCCGGCCGGTCCTTGCGACCCGATCGGCCGGCCATCCCCCTCCCCGGACGCTGTCAGCCCCTCGCCGTAAGAGCGAGCGCCAGCGCCCCGTACAGAGGGGCGTCGTCGATGAACCTGGCCGCCGTGATCTCGGGCGGGAACGGCACCGCACGCCGGATCTCGGCCGTGAGCAGGGGGATGATCTGGCTCGACGCGCCCATCAGCCCTCCACCGATGACCACGCGTTCCGGGTCGAGCACCACGCAGACGTTGGCGACCGCCATGGCGAGCGCCTCCACCGCGCCGTCCAGCAGAGCCCGTACGGCCGGGTCGCCGTCGACCTCGAAGAGCGAGGCGGCGCTCACCGTCCGGCCCAGTAGAGCCGATCCCCGCTGCGCGAGCGCGTGCCCGGAGACGACCTCCTCCAGGGGCGCGTGTCCCTCGGCGAAGGCGGGATCCCCGGGCCGGCTGAGCAGGTACCCGATCTCGCCCGCCGCGCCGTGCGCCCCGGGCACCACCGTCCCGTGGACCACGAGCGCCGCCGCCAGGCCCGTACCGAGGTTCAGATAGAGCCCCGTTCGGACGCCCCGGAGCGCGCCCCAGCGCAGCTCGGCGGCGGCGGCCGCGTTCACGTCGTTGTCGATCGCGACCGGCGTGTCGCCGAACTCCTCGCGGAGCAGCCGGGGGAGCTCAAGGCCCTCCCAGCCGGGCACCGTCGGCGCCAGCTGTACCGTCTCCCCCCTGACCACGCCGAACGTGGACACCCCGACGGCCTGGAGCGTTCCTGACCAGTCCGCCAGCTCGCGTGCCGCGTCGAGCGAGCGTCGCAGCACCTGCTGGGCGCCCTCGCTGCCCAGGGTCGGCAGCCGCATCTTGCGCAGCGGCCGGTCGACGCTGTCCGCCGAGGCGGTGGCGAGGGCGACCTTGGTGCCGCCGAAGTCGATGCCCAGTACGAACCGCCGGCTCACTGGGCGCTTCCACGGCGGGCGAGCGAGTCGATCGCCACGGCGAGGGCGAGGACGCTCGCGGTGACCATGTAGCGCACCGAGGAGTCCACGTTCAGCAGCAGCATGCCGTTGGTGATCGACTGGATCACGAGGATGCCGAGCAGCGCCGCGTACGTCCGTCCCCGGCCGCCGAACAGGGACGTGCCCCCGATGACCGCCGCCGCGATGGCCATGAGCAGGATGTCGCTGCCGCCGGAGCTCTGGTTGACGGCCGAGAGGCGGCTCGCCGCCAGGATGCCGCCGAACGCGGCGAGGCTCGCCGACAGCACGAAGGCGAGCAGCCGGATGCGGGTCACGTTGATGCCCGCGCGCCGCGCGGCCTCGGCGTTGCCGCCCACGGCGTACATCCAGCGCCCGAAGGCGGTGTGGCGCAGCACCAGGTCGAACACCACGACGAGCGTGCCGAAGATGACCAGCAGCAGCGGTACGCCCCGGTCGGCCTGCAGTACGAGCACGGCCCCCGCGAGCACGACCGCGAGCCCGCCGACCCGTACGGCCGCCCAGTAGGCCGGGCCGACCGGCAGGTCCGCGGCGAGCCTCAGGCGCCGGCTCAGCAACAGGGATCCTCCGTAGACGCCGACCAGCACGACCGCGAGCGTCCAGGCCAGCCATGGTGGCAGCCACGTGTCACTCAATTTCGCGATAAATCCGTCGAAGGGCAGGTTGATGGTGCCGCGCTCGCCCAGCAGGTAGAGCAGCAGCCCCTGCCATCCGATCAGCCCGGCCAGCGTCACCACGAACGACGGCATCCGGATCCGGGTGAACAGGAACCCGTGCAGCAGCCCGACCGCCGCCCCCGCCACCACGGCCACCACGATGGACAGCAACGGGTTCCAGCCGTGCCGCACGTTGAGGATGGTCATCACGACCGCGCACAGGCCGCTGACCGACCCGGCCGACAGGTCGATCTCGCCGAGGAGCAGCACCATGATGATGCCCAGCGAGATCGTCCCGGTCGCCGCCATCTGCAGAACCAGGTTGGTCAGGTTCTCCGGCGACAGGAAGTGCTCGTTCAGCGAGCCGAAGACGATCGCGATCGCGACCAGCCCGCCGACGACGGGCCAGGCGCCGAGGTCGCCCCGCCGGGCGCGTTCGATGGCCTGCTTCGGGCTGTACGGCTTGCGCGGCGGGTTCATGGTCGTCGCGCTCATGCGGCGGCTCCGGTGATGGCGGCCACGATGGACTCCTGTGAGGCGTCGGCCGTACGGAACTCGCCCGCGTTGCGCCCGAGACGCAGCACGACGACGCGGTCGCTGACGGCGCGTACGTCGGCGAGGTTGTGGGAGATGAGCAGCACCGCGAGCCCCCGGTCGCGCAGCCGGCGGATCAGGTCCAGGACCTGGGCGGTCTGCTCGACGCCGAGGGCGGCGGTGGGCTCGTCGAGGATGACGAGCCTGGGCTCGCCGATCAGGGCGCGGGCGATCGCGACCGACTGCCGCTGCCCGCCCGAGAGCATGGCGACCGGCACCCGGATGTCCCGGATGCGCACGTCGAGCTGGGTGAGCAGGTCGCGGGTCGCCCGTTCCATGCGGATGTGGCTGAGCACCGACCAGCGCCGGCGCTCGGATCCGAGGAACAGGTTGGCCACCACGTCGAGGTTCTCGCAGAGGGCGAGGTCCTGGTAGACCGTGGAGATGCCGAGGGCCTGCGCGTCGTGGGGGTTGCCGATGCGCACCGGCCGGTCGTCCATGGTGACCTCGCCGGTGTCGGGTGAAAGGACGCCGGAGATGGCCTTGACGAGTGTGGACTTGCCCGCGCCGTTGTCGCCGACCAGGGCCACCACCTCGCCCGGGGGCAATTCCAGGCCCACCCCTTCGAGGGCCTGGACCGCGCCGTACCGCTTGGAGATGTCTTTCGCGCGGATCATTTAGCTGATGCCCGCCTTGGCGCACGCGGCGGCGGCCTCGTCCTTGCAGATGTCGGCGGCCTTGTAGAAGCCGTCCTTCACGATGGTGTCCTTCACCTTGTCCGCGGTGACCGCGACCGGGTCGAGGAGGAAGGAAGGGATGTCCGCGGTACCGTTGTTGACCTTGGTCGTGGCGGAGGGCTTCTCACCCCGCCCGACGGAGACCGCCAGCTCGGCCGACTTCTCCGCCTCGCTCCTGATGTCCAGGTAGATGGTCATGTACTGCTCGCCGGTGAGGATGCGCTGGACCGCGGCCAGCTCGGCGTCCTGGCCGGTGATGGGGAGTGTCGGGTCGTACCCCGCGCGCTTCATCGCGGCGATGGCGCCGCCCGCCATGCCGTCGTTCGCCGACAGCACACCGACGATCTGGTCGCGGCCGAGCGCGGTGATGGACTGCTCCATCTCCTGCTGCGCCTTGTCGGGGCTCCAGTCGGGGGTGTCGAACTCGCGCCCGACCTTGACCTTGCCGTCGAGGACGTTGTGGGCGCCCTTCTTGTAGTCGGCGGAGCTCGGGTCGGTGGTCGCGCCGTTGATCATGACGACCTGGCCCTTGTCCGTCGTGCCGTTCTTGTTCAGCGCGTCCAGCAGGGCCTGCCCCTGCATCTCGCCGACCCGCACGTTGTTGAACGAGACGAAGTAGTCGTAGCCGATGCCGGAGATCAGCCGGTCGTAGGCGATGACCGGGACCTTCTTCTGCTTGGCCTGGTTCACCAGGGGCGCCACCGCGGCGGCGTCCACCGCGTCGAGCACGAGCACGTCGGCGCCCTGGGTGAGGGCGGCCTCCACCTGCTGCTGCTGCTTGGCGGCGTCCTGGTCGGCGTTGGAGTAGAGCAGCTTGCAGTCGGCGCAGAGCGCCCTGACCTTGGCCTCGAACAGGGGCTTGTCGAAGGCCTCGTACCGCGTGGTCTTGGACTCGGGCAGGAAGAGCGCGATCGTCGGAGCCTTGTCGCCGCCGCCCGTCCCGCCCGTGGTCGCCTTGTCGGTGGAACCACCGCAACCGGTGGCCAGTACGGCTATCGCAAACGGAACCGCGAACCATTTCGCCCGCATGATTGCCTCTCAGGGTGTTCGGAGGTACTTCAGGTACTTGGCAGCATGCTGAACTGCGCGTAGAAATTTGGCAAGGTCTCTAACAAAGTTCGTCCGCGACCTTGCCGCGGTAAAGCGTGTGCCAGTCTTGGGGGCGTGGTGGGTATCGGCGGTACGGCAAGCACGACAGCGGTGCTGCGAGTCATGAACGAGCGCGCGGTCTTCGGGGAGATCTTCAAGCTGGGAAAGGTCTCGCGGCCCGAGCTCGCGCAGGCCACGGGGCTGTCCAAGCCGACCATCTCCATGGCCCTGGCCGATCTCGAACGCGCCGGTCTGGTGCGCGCGATCGGCCTGCGCACCGGGAACGCCGGTCGCGCGGCGCTGCTGTACGAGATCCGGCCCCAGGCGGGCTGGGTGCTCGCCGTCGACGTGGGCAGGGAGTTCGTCCGGCTTGCCCTCGCCGATCTCGTCGGCGACATCGCCGCCCGCCGGGACGAACACCGTAAAGGCGGCGAGACGCCCGGCGAGCTGGTGGCCCGGCTCGGGGAGCTGACCCGCGAGCTGGCCGATGAGGCCGGGGCCGCCGTCGGCGACATCACGCTGACGGTCTTCGGCACGCCCGGCATCCACGACAAGGAGACCAGCTCCCTCCAGCTAGCCCCGAACCTCCCCGGCTGGGAGCGTCCCGGAGCGATCGAGCTGCTCGGGGGCGTGGCCGCCGACGCGCCGTACGTCGTCGAGAACGACGTCGACCTCGCCGCCGTGGGGGAGGGCGCCTACGGCCTCGGCCAGGGCGTCGACCACTTCGCCCTCGTCTGGATCGGCACCGGCATCGGCATGGGCGTCGTCATCGACGGCAAGCTCTACCGGGGCGCCCAGGGCGCGGCCGGGGAGATCTCCTACCTCCCGGTGGGCGAGGGCGATCCGCTGGTCAACCGGGGGCGGGGCATGCTGGAGTCCGTGGCCTCCGCCGACGGGGTGGTGGCCCTCGCCACCCGGCTCGGCATGCGCGGCGTCACCAGCGCCAAGGAAGTCTTCGACGCCGCCCGCACCGGCGACCCGCTCGCGTGCCGGGTCGTCGCCACCGAGGCCGACCACATCGCACACGCCCTGGCGGGGATCATCGCCGTGCTCGACCCTGAGCTGGTCGTGCTGGGCGGTGGCATAGGCGTCCAGGCGGGTGACCTGCTGATCGGCCCGGTCACCGAATGCCTGCGCGACCTCGTGGCGCTGCGCGTGCCGATGATCAAGGCGTCCACGCTCGGCACGGAGGCGGTGCTGCTCGGCGCGCTGGCGGTGGGCCTCACGACGGCCCGCGACCTGGTTTTCGAGCGCGCCGTCGCGCAGGTTCCGCCGGGTTAGGGCTTCGCGACTCTTGTCCGGTATGTGAGACCAGGTGTTCGAGTACCGAGACGGAACGGTAGGGTACGAGCATGCGGGATTCTCACAACATCCGTCTGGCGGTCATCCCGGGTGACGGCATCGGCAGCGAAGTGGTCGCCGAGGGACTGAAGGTCCTCGACGCGATCGGCCTGAAGGTGGAGACCACCACCTACGATCTCGGTGCCGCACGCTACCACGCCACCGGCGAGACCCTTCCCGACGAGACCCTCGCCGAGCTGCGCGGGTTCGACGCGATCCTGCTGGGCGCGGTCGGCGATCCGAGCGTGCCGCCCGGCGTGCTCGAGCGCGACCTGCTGCTCAGGCTCCGCTTCGAGCTCGACCACTACGTCAACCTGCGCCCGGTCAAGCTCTTCCCCAGCGTGGAGACCGCGCTCGCCAAGTCCCGCCCCGAGGACATCGACATGATCGTCGTCCGCGAGGGCACCGAGGGGCCGTATGCCGGGGCCGGCGGCGTCATGCGCCGGGGCACCTCGCAGGAGATCGCCACCCAGGAGAGCCTCAACACCGCCTTCGGCGTCGAGCGCGTCGTGCGCTTCGCCTTCGAGAAGGCGATGGCGAGGCCCCGCAAGAAGCTCACGCTGGTCCACAAGACCAACGTGCTCACCTACGCGGGCGATCTGTGGTCGCGCGTCGTCGAGCGGGTCTCCGCCGAGTATCCCGAGGTCACCACCGACTACTGCCACGTCGACGCCGCCTCGATGTTCTTCGTCAGCCAGCCGCAGCGGTTCGACGTGATCGTCACCGACAACCTGTTCGGCGACATCCTGACCGACCTCGGCGCGGCCATCGCGGGCGGCATCGGCCTGGCCGCCAGTGGCAACGTCAACCCGGCGCCCGTGGGGTCGGCTTCCTGGGCGCCCAGCATGTTCGAGCCCGTCCACGGCAGCGCCCCCGACATCGCGGGCCAGGGCAAGGCCGACCCGACCGCCACGATCCTGTCGGTCGCCATGCTCCTCGACCACCTCGGTTTCGCCGACGACGCGGCCCGGGTGGAGCAGGCCGTCGCCGACGACCTCGTCGAGCGCCAGGTGGCCTGGGTGCCCCGCACCACCAGGGAGATCGGCGACGACATCACCGCACGAGTAGCCGGCTGAGGGGCTACCCGACGCCGACCAAGCGCATGGTGGCCCCGAACGGGCCGCCATGCGTTTTTTCGTGTCCAGGACCCAAGCGCCGTACACGGCCTCGACGACACACTCCCGTATGTCCAGATGATGCAGTAGTTTCCCGTTACCTGGTCCGTCGCAGAATGGATGCAGGCGAGACCAACAGAGAAGAGAAGGATCTTCGACATGACCACCGCTCAACAGCTCAGCTTCGATGTGCAGCTCTCCGACGCCGCTCGCACTCCGGCCGAGCGTGAGCAGGTACTGGCGGATCCGGGGTTCGGGCAGACGTTCACCGATCACATGGTCTCGATCGACTACACCGAGGGGCAGGGCTGGCACGACGCCCGCCTCCTGCCGTACGGTCCGCTGACGCTCGACCCGGCCACCGCGGTCTTCCACTACGCGCAGGAGCTATTCGAGGGGCTCAAGGCCTACCGGCAGGCGGGCGGCTCGATCGCCAGCTTCCGGCCGTTGGCCAACGCGGCCCGCTTCAACCAGTCGGCCACCCGCATGGCGATGCCCGAGCTGCCCGAGGAGATCTTCGTCGAGTCGCTGGAGCTCCTCGTTCAAACCGACCGCGACTGGGTGCCGACCACCGAGGGCCACAGCCTCTACCTGCGACCGTTCATGATCGCGACGCAGGCGGCGCTGGGCGTCAACTACCCGTCCAGCACCTTCAAGTACATGGTGATCGCCTCACCCGCCGCCGCGTACTTCTCGGGCGGCGTCAAGCCGGTCTCGGTCTGGCTGTCGCAGGACTACACGCGCGCCGCGCCCGGCGGCACCGGCTTCGCCAAGTGCGGCGGCAACTACGCCGCGGCCTTCGTCGCCCAGCGGCAGGCCGTCGAGCAGGGCTGTGACCAGGTCGTGTGGCTGGACGCGTTCGAGCACCGCTACGTCGAGGAGATGGGCGGGATGAACCTGTTCTTCGTCTTCGGCGACCGCCTGGTCACCCCCGACCTGACCGGCACGCTGCTTCCCGGCGTCACCCGCGACTCCCTGCTCACCCTGGCCGCCGACCTCGGCATCCCCGCCGAGGAGCGCAAGATCTCCATCGAGGAGTGGCAGGCGGCGTGCGAGTCGGGCGAGCTGACGGAGGTCTTCGCCTGCGGTACGGCCGCGGTGATCACCCCCGTCGGGTCGGTCAAGGGCGTCGACGGCGGCTGGACGATCGGCGACGGCACCCCCGGCGAGCTCACGCTGCGACTTCGCGACGAGCTCATGGGCATCCAGTACGGCACCCGCCCCGACCCCCACGACTGGGTCCGCAAGATCTGCTAGCCACCACACGAGAGCCCGGCCGAGCGCGACCCGGCCGGGCTCCGGCGCTCTCGCCACGTGGTCAGTGTTTGCGGATGAAGGTCAGGCCGTCGGCGATGGGGAGGAGGGTGCTGGTCACGCGGGTGTCCCTCATGACCAGGTCGTTGAAGTCGCGCATCGTCGCGGCCTCGCCGTCGGTGTAGTCGGCCACGGTGCCGTGGCGCAGCGTGTTGTCCATGAGGATGATCCCGCCCGGGGCCAGCCGGGACATGATCGCCTCGTAGTAGACCGGGTAGCCGGCCTTGTCCGCGTCGATGAACGCCAGGTCCACCTCGGGCCGTACGGGGAACCGCTGGAGCGTCTCGGCCGCTGGGCCGAGCCGGAGCTCGATGAGGCCTGCGACGCCCGCCTTCTCCCAGTATTTGCGGGCGATCGAGGTCCACTCGTCGTTCACGTCGAAGCAGGTCAGCCTGCCGTCGCCGCCCAGGCCCCGGGCGATGCAGATCGAGGAGTATCCGGTGAACGTGCCGATCTCCACGACGTTACGGGCCCCGCTGATCTGAGTGATCATCGTCAGGAAGGTGCCCTGCTCGGGGGATATCTGCATCCTGGCGCTGTCCCCCGTGGCCGTGAGCGTCTCCTCGGCCAGCTCCTTGAGGACGTCGTCGGGCGGCGTCGTGTGCCCGACGATGTACTCGGCGACGTGGGCGTTGAGGAATGAGAAAGCCTTCATGCCCGTCATTCTCCGCCCTCCGGCGGTCCCGGGACGGCGAACCGCGCGGGCGCGGCTGCTTCAGGACATCAGCCCTGGCAGATCCCGGATGGTGAGATCGATGTGCCACATGGTGGCGAGGTGTGGCACACTTCGTAGCACCATGTTCTACGGTCTGCTCATTATCAGCAGGCGCGCTGGCTGAAAAGGGACACCGCCAGCGCGCAGACCTCTCACGTCCGTGAGGGGTCTTTTTGTTTGGGCCAGGGTTCCGGCCTTAGGCGGAAACCGCGCGCGGCGCACGAAAAGCCCCCCCTCGAAGGAGACGAAACCATGGCCGACGACCGCTTCCACGTGTACGACACGACGCTGCGCGACGGCGCGCAACAGGAGGGGCTCTCCCTCACCGTCGCCGACAAGCTCGCCGTCGCACGCCATCTGGACGGCCTGGGCGTGGGCTTCATCGAAGGGGGCTGGCCCGGAGCCAATCCCAAGGACACCGAATTCTTCCGGCGGGCTCAAACAGAGCTCGACCTGAAGCACGCGCAGCTCGCCGCGTTCGGCGCGACCCGCCGAGCCGGAGTGAAGGCAGCCGACGACCCGTTGGTGGCCGCCCTGCGCGAATCCGGCGCGCCGGTCGTGACCCTTGTCGCCAAGAGTCACGACCGGCACGTGGAGCTGGCCCTCCGTACGACTCTCCAGGAGAACCTCGCGATGATCCGCGACACGGTTTCTCACCTTCGTGCGGAGGGACAGCGGGTCTTCCTCGACGCCGAGCACTTCTTCGACGGCTACAAGTCCAATCCAGCCTACGCGCTGGAGGTCCTGCGTACCGCCGGCGAAGCCGGGGCGTCCGTCATCGCCCTGTGCGACACCAACGGCGGCATGCTGCCGGACGAGCTGGCCGACGTCGTGCACGAGGCGGTCGCCACCGGCGCCCGCGTCGGCATCCACTGCCACGACGACACCGGATGCGCCGTCGCCAACACCCTCGCCGCGGTCAAGGCCGGCGCCACCCACGTGCAGGGCTGCGCCAACGGGTACGGCGAGCGCTCGGGCAACGCCAACCTCTTCACCGTCGTCGCCAACCTCCAGCTCAAGCGGGGCTTCGACCTGGTGCCCACGGAGTCGCTGGCCGATATGACCCGCATCGCCCATGCGATCACCGAGGTCACCAACGTCACGCCGAACTCCCACCAGCCATACGTCGGCGTCTCCGCCTTCGCGCACAAGGCCGGCCTGCACGCCAGCGCGATCAAGGTCGACCCGAACCTGTACCAGCACATCGACCCTGCCGAGGTCGGCAACGACATGCGCATGCTCGTCTCCGACATGGCCGGCCGCGCGTCCGTGGAGCTGAAGGGCAAGGAGCTCGGGTACGAGCTGACCTCCGGCCAGTCGCGTGAGCTGGTCGACCGGGTCAAGGACCTGGAGTCCAAGGGCCACACCTTCGAGGCCGCCGACGCGTCCTTCGAGCTGCTGCTCCGCGACACGGTCACGGGGGAGCGCAGGCGCCACTTCACCGTCGAGTCCTGGCGGGTCATCGTCGAGCGGCGGCCCGGCGGCGACGTCGTCAGCGAGGCGACGGTCAAGCTGCACGCCAAGGGCGAGCGCATCGTCGCCACCGGCGAGGGCAACGGCCCGGTCAACGCCCTCGACCGCGCCGTACGGCTCGGGCTGGAGAAGCTCTACCCCGAGCTGGCCGAGGTCGAGCTGATCGACTTCAAGGTCCGCATACTGGAGGGCACGCACGGCACCGATGCCGTCACCCGGGTCCTCATCACCTCCAGCGACGCGAGCGGGGAGTGGGCCACCGTGGGCGTCGACGAGAACATCATCGAGGCCTCCTGGCAGGCCCTGGAGCAGGCGGTCACCTACGGCCTCCTGCGCGCGGGCCACACGGCCTGACCGCGCCTGGCGCCGCCGTCCATGTACCGGCGGGCGGACGGCCCGCGCGGTGCCTCGCCCACCGCACGTGGACCCCTGACCCCCCCACAGCCCCGGGCCCGTCACCCCTGGACTCGCGGTCGTGGGCACGGCTGGGGTGGGCGGCGCGACGTGGCGATGTCACGATGCCCGATATGGATGCGATCCTGCGCGCCGCGGGCAAGGCGATCGGTGCTGAGCTGCACGATCCGGCCGACTTGGGGGGCAGCTCGCGCAGCATCGTCCTGCGGTGCCGCACCTCCGGGGGTTCCAGCGTGATCGTCAAGGCGTTTGGCACCGAGCCGGACGAGCTGCGCGGCTTCACTGCGGAGGCGGCAGGGCTCTCACTGCGAGTGGCCGGCCCCGAGCTCCTGGCGGTGGACCCCTCGGCCCGGCTCCTGGTGATGGCCGATCTCGGCGCCATGCCGACGCTGGCCGACGTGCTGCTGGGCGATGATCCGTACGCCGCGGTGGCCGGCCTGCTGGCCTGGGCCCGGGGACTCGGCAGCATCGCCGTCGAGGCCGGGCACCGGCGCGCCGATCTCGCGCAGTGGTGGGCCACCTATGACAAGGGCATGCCCTCCAAGGGGGACGATCCGTGGATCGCGCGGAACGCGGCCACGCTGCTCACCCTGCTCTCCGAGGCCGGGATCGCCGTCCCGCCGGGCCTGGGCGACGAGCTGGCGCGGATCGGTACGGCGGGCGGGGAGGAGTACCCCGCCTTCACCCCGGGCGACACCTGCCCCGACAACAACCTGATCACCCCGGACGGCCTGCGGCTGATCGACTTCGAGAGCGCCTGCTACCAGTCGGTCTTCATGACCGCCGCGTACTGCCGGATGCCCTTCTCGAGCTGCTGGTGCGTCTTCGCCCTGCCGCCCGTGCTGGCCGAGGAGATCGAGCGGGCCTACCGGGCGGAGGTCATCGCCCTGCACCCGGCGCTGGCCGACGACACGGTGTGGCGGGACGGGATGCGCCGGGCCATCGCCGTCTGGACGGTGGACGGCACGGTACGGCTGCTGTCGCGGACGGCCGAGGACGGGCCGATGCACTCCATCAGGCGGCCGGTTCCCACCCGGCGCCAGTTGCTCAGGCATCGCTGGGAGATGGCGAGCACGCTGGTGGAGTTCCCGGCGCTCGCGGAGACCATGCGCCTGCTCCTCAGGGACGTGGCGGGCGGCTGGGACGTGCCGCCGCTGCCCGGCTACCCCGCCTTCGAGGGCTGAGCCGCCGTCCGGCCGGACGGCCCGCGCGACCCGATTCGTTCTCAGAGTGAGCTGGGCTGTACGGCGTTCGCGGTCCCTCACTTGGGTGTGCCGGCCCTGGACCGTGATCCCCTGGGGGTACCGATGCCCATTCCCGGGACCCCGATATTCCGATATCCAATATTTTAGTTGGTTAGCCTGCGGAAGTAATTGGAACTCCTGATCTAAAAGAGGTTGGGTGTTCGGGAGAACTGTCGGAGGGGGTCGTTAATCTGCGGGAAGGTGTTCGATCCAGCTGGGGAGGTGCGGGGTATGACGGTGATGAGCGGGCAGATCTCCGCGGTGATGCCGGGCGGTTCGAATCCCGCTGACGCGCCCCGCCCGATCCACGCCGTGCCCTGCCAGTCGCGTCCGATCGGGCCGGCCATCGCAGGCTCGGATCCCTCACCCGGCTCGACTCCGGCGACCTCCGACGATCAGCCCGGCTTCCCTGAGGAGGCCGTGCGGCACGGAGGGCCACCAAGCCGCAGCCTGTCAGGGGCAGCCTTGGCGGCGGCGTTGCAAGCCCTGGATGCCGACGCGCTGCCCCGGCATGAGCTGATGGACGTGATCGAGGCATGGCGGCGGCTGGCCTCGTGGGTGAAGTCGCGTGAGCTTGAGCTGGTCAATCTGCTGGCCGATCGATATGCCGCCGATGAGCGCTACGGCGCGGCATGGCGCGAGTGGTTGGAAGCCGAGCTGAGCTTGGGGTTGACCCTTACCGAGTGGTCGGCCTCGGCGTTGGTCGAAACGGCGGCGACGTTGCGAGACCGGCTTCCGGGCATACTGCGATGCCTCGCGGAGGGAACGCTTGACGAGCCGCGCATGCGAGTGATCGTCGAGGGCGTCAAGGGGCTTTCCGACGCGGCGTGCCACCGTGTGGAGAAGGCGATCCTCCAGCAGGCCGGGTCACTGACCACCGCCAAGTTGCGCAGGCTGGTCGCCGCCACCGTCGACAAGGTCGCGGCCGACGAGGCCGCCGCTCGGCGCAGGGCTTCCGAGCGGTCACGGCGGGTGGAGTTCCGTAACGACGGCCAGGGCACCGCGGAGATCTTCGGGATCGGCCTGCCGGCGGGTCCGGCGACCGCCGCCTACAACCGGGTGGACGCGATCGCCCGTGCCGCCAAGCACGCCGGGGATTCCCGCACGATGGACCAACTGCGCTGCGATGTGTTCCTGGCGCTGCAGCTGGGCCGGCTTCATCCCGGCTCGTCAACCGTGGCCGACTCGGTGGTGCACTCCGACGCCCGCCACGAGCACGATCCCCTGGTCTGGATCGGTGAGCCGGAGGCGGACGGCATCCCCGCCCAGGCGCCGCCCGCCGAGGACGCCGACGTCCCGGCCCCCGACGAGACGGATGTCCTGGATCAGCACGACCAGCCGGGCGGTCACGTCCGCGTTGTGGAGGAACCCGCCACTGATGGGTACCGGGCGACTCCCTCTGCCGGCCAAGAAGCGGTCCCCACTGCTGAGGGACTGCTGGAAACCGCGACCCGCTACCTGGGCGTTCCGCATCTGGTTGTCGGGCTCGACACGTTGCTCGGGTTGGCGGAGACGCCGGGTGAGCTGGGCAGGTATGGCTCGCTGGTATCCGACATCGCCCGCCAGATCGCCGACGGCGGCATCCGCACCGGCGTCAAGGTCTGCTGGACCGTCACGGACCAGGGTGGGGAGGCCGTCCATCACGGCGAGACCCGCTACCGGCCCGGAGTGACGCTGCGAGAGCTGATCAACGCTCGAGATCGTAGTTGCCGATTCCCGCACTGCCGCAGACCGGCCTCACGCTGCGACCTCGATCACACCCTGGCCCACGACCAGGGTGGTCCCACTTGCCCGTGCAACCTGGCTCCGCTCTGCCGACGGCACCATCGGCTCAAGCAGGCCGAAGGCTGGACCCTCACCCAATCGGAGCCAGGCATCCTGGCTTGGTCCACCCCCTCGGGCCGCGTCCACATGGTCCACCCCGACCCCTACGACACCGGATAACTCGCGACGGCCTCACCGAGGCCGGAAGACAGGTCCGGACGTCCAGCTGGGGAACACTGGTCCCTGGGTAAGGGGATCGCACCCGTCCACCGAAGGAATGAGCGTGAAAAAGCTGATCGTCCGGGTCTGGCGGCTTTTGCAGGGGCCGCTTCAGTGGTGGATTCTGTGGATCCGGCATGCCAAGTTCATGGTCGGGGTCACCGGGGTCGTGAGGGACGTCGACGGCAACGTGCTCTTGCTCAAGCACCGGTTCTGGCCGGAGGGCAGGCAGTGGGGGCTGCCGAGCGGCTATGCCGGCAAGGGCGAGACCTTCGAGGACACGATCGTCCGCGAGGTACGCGAAGAGGCGGGCTTGCACGTCCGTGTCGGGAGGCTCGCCCACCTCAAGAGCGGCTTCAACCTGCGGGTCGAAGTGGCGTACGAGGCCGAGGCGACCGGCGGCACGATCACCATCGACTCCTTCGAGATCCTGGAAGCGCGGTGGTTCTCACCGGACGACCTCCCGGAAGGCATCCAGGAGTCCCACCGTCTCCTGATCCACGCCAAGCAGGAGTGACCGATCCAGGCGCCGGTTCTACGACAGGTTTCCGGAGCTTGCTCGGAAGGAGGTCTCGCCGTCGGAGGTCTCGACCTTGACGCGGGTGCCGGAGCAGGTGATGTCGGGCTTGTCGGTGCCCGGGACGACAAGGGTGAGCAGGGCGCCCGCGGCGGGGGAGACCACCACCGAGGCGGGCACCTTCCCCATGTAGGACGGTGACACCCAGCCCTGGTACGGGTTCGTCTTGCCGCGCACGACCGACTGGCCGGAGATCGGCTTGCACGACGGCATCGCCAGCTGCACGAGCGTGGCCTTCCACCCCGACTTGTCCTTCACCACGACCTGGCCGCCGCTGGTGGACACCGGAGTGAGCGCCGGGTCGAGGTGCCAGTAGCTCCGCGCCTGCGCGCCGGACGGCACGGTGTCGAGCACCGCCATCAGGTCGTCACCGTGGTTGACCAGCACCGAGCGGGTACGGCTCACGCCGTAGGCCTTGTCGGTGAGCTTGTACGACTGCCGGTCGTCCTTGATCGAGGAGTGGGTCAGCGACGTGGCCGTACGACCCCGGAACGGCTTGCCGACGACGACCGGAACGTTGTGCGCCTCCGGGGACATCGTCCAGTAGCGGTAGGCGGTCTTCTCATAGGAATGGAAACCGGCCTCCACCAGAACGTCGTGGCCCTGCGCGTAGTAGGTCACGCCCATGTGGTCCTCGTGCCCGTGGAACTTCAGGGCCGGGCCGAACCGGATCGAGTAGTACGCCGACTCGGGCTTGTCCCACGCCGTACGGCCGAAGGCGTACCCCGCCCGGAAGACCTCCACGGTCTTCTTGGAGTGCTTGTACCCCGAGGGCTTGACGTCGGCGCCGCCGTCCCCGATCGGCACCATCAAGCCGTTCGGCTCGGTGGCGTGGGTGATGTACGCCTCCAGCGACTCCCAGCGCTTCTCAAGGTCGGACGGCACCTTGCGCCCGCAGTCGGTGATGGCCTCCATCCCGACCTTCAGCCGCTCGTGGACGTAGATGCCGTAGCGCGGAGCCTGTTCCTGGAGCGCGCCCTGCGAGTCGATGTCGAGCTTCACCGACCCGGTGATGCGCCGGATGGCGAGGTCGGTCCACTCCTTGTGCCCGGTACGGCAGCCGATGCGCAGTAGCGCTATGTCCTGGTCCATGCCGTGGTTGTGGCCCTTCTCGTACAGGGCCGGGTTCGACAGCATCTTGGCGTGGTCGGCGAGGCTGCTGGTGAGCCACGACGCCTTGACGTGCCTGCTCAGGCACACGAGCACAGGGGCGCGCAGTGCGATGGGGTGCTCGGCCCAGGCGTACTGGCTCGCGCTGGAGCTGCCGCGCGGGTTGCTCTCCACCCAGCTCTTGACCAGCTCGGTCGCGCGCTTGAGGTAGCTCTCCTCCCCGGAGGTCTCGTAGTCGGCGACGAGCCGGCCGACCCAGCGGAGCGAGGAGAAGACCATGTCCCAGGAGCGGTTCTTGTATGGGCTCCAGCGCCAGTTGATCGTCTTACCGATCTTGACGGGCGGGAGGTCGAGGAACTGGACCTCTCCCGACATGACCTGGGCGGAGGTCGGCGTGGCGGGCAGCCAGTCGCCCTGGCACTCCGCGCTGGGCTTCACGGCCGCCGTCGTGTCGAGGCGTCCGGCGACGGCCGGAGCCGCCTGGGTGATCCCGCCGCCGGTCAGGAGGAGGGTGAGGAGAAGACCGAGAGCTCGTGTGCGGCGGCGCACGCCAGTTCCTTCCGTGACCATAGTGGGGGCGGATCATGTTCACCGAATCCCACCAAATAGGTCAAGTCGCATGAGCCTCGTCGGCCACATCGTTAACAAGCAGATGCCGGAACCCCAGGTGATTCCCAGGTTCCGGGCGCAGGGGTGCTGACCGCCGTAGCCCAGGCCTGCCAGGACGAGGAACGGCTGCGCTTTTCGTACAAGGCGCGCGGGGGAGAGCTGGCCGACCGCCATGTCGAGCCCCACCGGCTGGTCTCACTGGGCCGTCGCTGGTACCTGGTCGCCTACGACCTGACCCGCCACGACTGGCGCATCTTCCGGCTCGACCGCCTCGGCGACCCGCGCAGCACCGCGGAGCGGGGCGTGGTGGGCGCGGAGTTCGAGGTGATCCCACCCGCCCGAGCTGGTCGGCCACCTCCGCGACTGGGCCGCCCGCTTCACCCGCGCCACCACCACCTGACCGGAGCCCGCCTCACGTACGCTGGCGTGCGCCCGCGTCTCCGTACGGACGCGCGGCAGGCCCGTCTCTCCGTACGGACGGTGTCACTTGCGGCCGGCGCTCTGCACGACCTCGAAGGACCACAGCTCGGAGCCCGTCGCGGCCGGGCCCTGGCCGTGGCCGTGCCCCTGGCCCGCCGCCTGGCCGTGCCCGTGGCCCTCGCCCTGCGCCTCGCCCCGCGCCTCGGCCGCCGCGCGCGCGTGGCCGGCCTGGAACGCCTGGCTCTCCTGCCAGCGCTGGAAGTCCTCCTCGCTGCGCCAGCGCGTGTACACGAGATAGCGGTCGGTGCCCTCGACGGGCCTGAGCAGCTCGAACCACTCGAAGCCGTCGGACGACTCGACCATCCCGGCGCGGTTACCGAAGCGGTGTTCAAGCGCCTCGCGCATCTCGGCCGGGACGGTCAGCGCGTTGATCTTCACAACAGACATGTCCACTCCTCGTCAGGCGTGCTCGTACTCCTCGCCCGGCCGCCGTGGACGGTTCCGAGCCCGGTAACGCCACCCTACGATCACATGCCCTCGCCCGTACGGCTCCCGCCCGTCCCGCCACCGATACCGAGCGTAAGCTGGGGAAATATGCGTGGTACCCGTAGATTTCCCGGAGGGCGGTGGCCATGAAGAAGGGCATCCATCCCGATTACCACCCGGTCGTCTTCCGCGACCCGAGCGCGAACTTCGCCATCCTCACCCGCTCGACCATCCGGAGCGACAAGACCATCGAGTGGTCGGACGGCAAGGTGTACCCCGTCGTCGACGTGGACGTCTCCTCGGCGAGCCATCCGTTCTACACCGGCCGCAGCCGCGTGATGGACACCGCCGGCCGGGTGGAGCGCTTCAGGCAGCGGTACGCCGGGCGCGGCGGCCGGCCGGGCGCGGGTCCCGAGCCGGAGGAGCCTGCCGAGGGCTGACGTCCGCCCACGGTGGTGTCCTTGCGGGTCGGCGGGCGGCACTAGCCTTGTGGGGTGCGTATCGCAAGGTTCTCCACAGGTGAAGGTGTCGCGTTCGGCGTGGTCGAGGGCGCTCACGGTGAGGAGTTCGTCTCCCGGGTCGCCGGGCACCCGTTCGGCGAGATCCAGTTCACCGGCGAGCGTTATCCGCTCCAGGAAGTGCGCCTCGTGACGCCGATGCTGCCGAGCAAGGTCATCGCGATCGGCAAGAACTACGCCGAGCATGCCCGCGAGATGGGCGGCGAGCCCCCGGCCGAGCCGCTGATCTTCAGCAAGCCGTCCACGTCGGTGATCGGCCACGGCGAGGCGATCATGTACCCCCACAAGCTCTCCGAGCGGGTCGACTACGAGGGCGAGTTGGCCGTGGTGATCGGCCGCCTCTGCCGCGAGGTGCCGGTCCAGCGGGCCCACGAGGTCATCTTCGGATACACCTGCGCGAACGACGTCACCGCCCGTGACCTCCAGCGGAAGGACGGGCAGTGGACCAGAGCCAAGGGCTTCGACACGTTCTGCCCGCTCGGCCCGTGGATCCAGACTGAGCTCGACCCCTCCGACCTTGCGATCACGACCACCGTGAACGGCGAGCTCAAGCAGAGCGCGCGCACATCCCAGCTCATCCACGACATCCCGAAGCTGATCGCCTACATCACCGAAGTCATGACCCTCATCCCGGGCGACGTGATCCTCACCGGCACGCCGGAGGGGGTCGGCCCGCTCGATGACGGCGACGAGGTCAGTGTGGGCATCGAAGGCATCGGCACTCTCACGAACCGGGTGGTTCCCCGTGACTGATCTCCAGGCCGAGCCCTCCATGAGGGTGCGTTTCGCTCCGTCCCCGACCGGGATGTTCCACGTGGGCGGCGCCCGTTCGGCGCTGTTCAACTGGGCGCTCGCCGAGCAGTCGGGCGGCCGGTTCGTCCTGCGGGTGGAGGACACCGACGCCGCGCGCAACCGTCCCGAGTGGACCGAGGGCATCATGTCGGCCCTCGCCTGGATCGGCATCAACGGCGACTCCCCGCACTTCGAGGGGCCGTACTTCCAGTCGGCGTACGAGGAGCAGCACCGCGCCGCCGCGGCCAAGCTGGTCGCGGACGGCAAGGCGTACCACTGCACCTGCACCCGTGACGACGTCAAGGCGCGCACGGGGTCGGAGCACCAGGGGTACGACGGGTTCTGCCGCGACCGCGGGCTCTCCGAGGGGGCGGTACGCTTCCGCACGCCCGACAAGAGCGTGACCGTCATCGACGACCTGGTCCGCGGCCGGGTGGAGTTCCCGAACCAGGCCATCGAGGACTTCGTCATCGCCCGGGGCGACGGATCCCCGCTGTTCGTCCTCGCCAACGTGGTCGACGACATCGAGATGCGGATCACGCACGTCGTCCGCGCCGAGGAGCACCTGTCGAACACCCCCAAGCAGCAGTTGCTGTGGGAGGCGCTCGGCGTGACCCCGCCGACGTGGGCGCACGTGCCCGTCATCGTCAACGAGAAGCGGCAGAAGCTCTCCAAGCGCCGCGACAAGGTGGCGCTGGAGTCCTACCGCGACGAGGGCTACCTTCCCGAGGCCATGGTCAACTACCTCATGCTGCTCGGCTGGGGGCCCGGGGACGACCGTGAGATCATGCCGTGGTCCGAGATGGTGCCGCTGTTCAAGCTCTCCGACGTGAACCCCTCCCCGGCGTTCTTCGACGAGAAGAAGCTGCGGGCGTTCAACGGGGAGTACATCCGGGCGCTACCGGTCGAGGTCTTCATCAGGCGCTGCGAGCCCTGGCTCGACGAGAGCTGGGGCCGCGAGACCTTCGCCAAGGTCGCGCCGCTGGCCCAGACGCGTATCGCGGTGCTGTCCGAGATCACGGCCAACGTCGACTTCCTCTTCCTGGACGAGCCGGTCTTCGACCAGGCGAGCTGGGACAAGGCGATGAAGCCCGGCGCCGAGTACATCTTGACCGGCTACCTCGCGCGGCTGGAGACCGTCTCCTTCGACCCCGAGTCGCTGAAGGCCGCGCTTGAGGAGGTCGGCACCGAGCACGGGCTGAAGCTCGGCAAGGCCCAGGCACCGGTCCGCGTCGCGATCACCGGCCGCACGGTGGGGCTTCCGCTGTTCGAGTCGATCGAGGTGCTGGGCCGCGAGAAGGCCCTGGAGCGGCTGCGCACGGCCCTGGCGAAGCTCCAGGGACAGACCCAGGCCTGAGAGGCCGCACACCCATGCCCGCGGCGGAGACGGCCGTCCGCTCCGCCGCGGCACGCTGGTGAACGCCGCCCGGCTTCGAAGGGCCTACAGAAGACCGCGGCGCTCCAGCAGGGGCTCCAGGCGTGGGTCGCGGCCGCGGAAGCTCCTGAAGGCCGTCATGGCGTCCACGCTGCCGCCCTTGGAGAGCAGCTCGCGGCGGAAGGTGTCGCCGTTCTCCCTGGACAGGCCGCCGTTCTCCTTGAACCACTCCACGGTGTCGGCGTCCAGGATCTCGCTCCAGATGTAGGAGTAGTAGCCCGCGCTGTAGCCGCCGGCCCAGATGTGGGCGAAGTACGTGCTGCGGTAGCGCGGCGGCACCAGCGGCAGGTCGACGTTGGCCTCGCGCAGCGCCCGCCTCTCGAACTCCTCGGGGTCGTCCCCCGGCTCGCTGTCGAGGGTGTGCCACGCCCAGTCGAGCAGGGTGGCGGCGAGGTACTCCACCGTCTCGAAGCCCTGGTTGAACTTCTGCGCCTCCAGCATCCGGTCGACCAGGTCCTGCGGCATCGGCTCGCCGGTCTCGTGGTGGCGGGCGTAGTTGGCCAGCACCTCGGGCCAGACCGCCCACATCTCGTTGACCTGCGACGGGTACTCGACGAAGTCGCGCGGCACCGCCGTGCCCGAGAAGCGGGGGAACTGGACGGCGGAGAACAGCCCGTGCAGCGCGTGCCCGAACTCGTGGAACATCGTGTTGACCTGGTCGAAGGTCATGAGCGTCGGCTCGCCGGGTGGCGGCTTGACGATGTTGAGGTTGTTGACCACCACGGGCCGCGTTCCTTCGAGGTCCGACTGCTTGACCAGGCTGTTCATCCACGCGCCGCCGCGCTTGGACTCCCTGGCGTAGAAGTCGCCGAGGAACAGGCCGAGCGGCGAGCCGTTCTCGTCCGACACCTCGAAGACCCGCACGTCGGGGTGGTATCCCACCAGATCGGAGCGCTCGCTGAAGCTCAGCCCGTACAGCTTGCCCGCCGCGTGGAACACCCCGTCGCGCAGCACCCGGTTCAGCTCGAAGTACGGCCGCATCTGCCGGCTGTCGATCGCGTAGCGGGCCTCGCGCACCTTCTCGGCGTAGAAGGACCAGTCCCAGGCCGCGATGTCGAAGCCGGCCGTCTCGCGCAGCTCGCCCGCCTCCCGGTGGGCGTTCGCCACGGCGGCCGGGGTGAGCTTGCCGAGCATCTCGGTGACGGCCTCGGTGCCGGGCGCGGTCTGGTCGGCGACGACGTACGCGGCGTGGCTGGCGTAGCCGAGGAGCGCCGCCCGCTCGGCCCTGAGCCTTGCCATGCGGACGACCAGCTCGGCGTTGTCGCGAAGGCCCCTCTCGGTGGACGCCTTGTGGATGCGCTCGCGTAGTTCGCGGTTGTTGAGCTCGGTCAGTACGGGCTGGCCGCTGGGCAGCACGAGCGTGAGGACGTACTTGCCCTCGAGCCCGCGCGACTTGGCGGTCTCGGCGGCGGCCCTGATCGCGTCGTCGGACAGCCCGTCGAGCTCGGCGGCGTCCTCGACCACGATCGCCGAGGCGTTGGTGTCGGCCAGCAGGTTCTGCTCGAACTGGGTCGAGAGGGTGGACAGCTCCTCGTTGAGGCTCCTGAGCCGCTCCTGGTCCGCGGAGCCCAGCTCGGCGCCCGCGCGGACGAAGTCGGTGACGTAGCGCTCCAGCAGCCACTTCTGCTCGGGGTCCAGCTCGCCGGCGGAGATCGCCTTGATCCGGGGGAAGAGCCGCGTGTTGAGGTGGATCGCGTCGCTGTGCTGGGCGAGCTTGGGGGTGACGTCCTTCTGGATCGCCTGGACGGCCGGGTTGGTGTCCGAGGAGGCCTGGTTGAAGAACACCGTGGAGACGCGGTGAAGGATCTTGCCCGACCGTTCGAGCGCGGCCACCGTGTTGTCGAAGGTCGGCGGATCGGCGCTGCCGGCGATGGCCTCGACCTCCGCGAGCTGCTCGGCCATGCCGCGTTCGAAGGCCGGCGCGTAGTGCTCCTCGCGGATCTCCGCGAACGGCGGCAGCTCGTAGGGCAGGGCACTCGGGACGAAGAAGGGGTTCTCGGTCAACGCGCGGGCTCCTCACGTGGCAAAGGCTCTTCCTTGCAGCGTTACACAGCCGGGCCGGTGCTCGGCACTCCTAACCGGGGATCGGCCGCCACCGGGCCGGATACAGGGCTCACCAGGGGTGATCCGCCGCTTCGGCAATCGTTTTGGTCTTGGCCCCCAAGCTGGGCTATTCTTTCGGAGTCGCAAGCGAGCCTGGCAACAAGCGGGCCGCGAGCAATGGGGTATGGGGTAATTGGCAGCCCGGCTGATTCTGGTTCAGCTAGTCTAGGTTCGAGTCCTGGTACCCCAGCAGGTTTTCCTGTGCAGCGCCTATGCCTTCACGAAGGCATAGGCGTTTTTGTTTGGGCGCGTGGCCGGCGCGCACGGTGCGCACGTCGAAGCGGTTGCCGGGCGTCAGCCTTGTGCCCCCCGCGGGTGCTGACCACGTTCGACGCCGACGGCGACGTCTTCCCCGCCCTGGAGGCCGGCGCGATCGGCTACCTGCTCAAGGACACGCCACCGAGGAGCCATGCTCGACGTCCGTGATCGGGCCTCCGCCGTCGCCGAGACGTATCGCCGAGGGCTTCTCGGCCCGGCCGGACCAGGCCCGGGGGCGTGAACCGTGCGGGGGCCGGGGAATCGGTTTGGCCGTGGTCTGGAGGGTGCGGTAGAGTTACGCCCGTTGCCAAGGCGTCCGCAGGGGCGCCTCCGTCGGTTCAGAATCCGGTTCCGGCAGGCAGTGGCAAGGTCCCGTCGTCTAGTGGCCTAGGACGCCGCCCTCTCAAGGCGGTAACGCCGGTTCGAATCCGGTCGGGACTACCACACTGCCACCCAGGTCATGCAGCAACCTGGCTCCGTCGTCTAGTGGCCTAGGACGCCGCCCTCTCAAGGCGGTAGCGCCGGTTCGAATCCGGTCGGGGCTACAGATCGGGAACCCTCGGGAGTAATACTTCCGAGGGTTTTTTCGTGTTCATCGCAAAAACATCGGGTGCGTCACCGTCCGGCGGCGACGCACCCGCTACCCGGGCGGTGGGCGAGGCTACTCGCGGCCGGCTCCTCCAGAACGCACCTTGAACAGGGCGCGCTTGGCCGCCTTGGCCACCTGCTTGTCGGGGTGGGCCTCGCTGATGGCCTCCAGCAGCTCCTCGACGTGCGGGTGGGGCACCTTCCAGATCACTTCGAGCAGGCTGCTCAGCACCGGCGAGGGGCCGATGTCGTGCAGGCTGCTGACGAACTCGGGCCGGCCCAGGCCCGCCGAGATCGTCCACATGTCGAGGATCAGCCAGTGCGTGTCGCTCTGGCTTGGCTCCGGCGCGTCCTCGACGCCGAGCTGGGCGAGGTGCGTCGCGGCGTACGGCCGCAGTGACGGCTCGTTGAGCGCCTCCTGCCAGGCCGGGACGGCGACGGGCCCGAGGGACCCCACAAGGCTGGCCGCCTGGACCCTGATGAGCGCGTCCGCCTCGTCCTCCGCGGCGGCCTCCAGCAGCTCCTCGGCGGCCGTGGCGGGCTGGCGCAGCTTCATCCAGGCGGCGAACTCGGAGTCCGCCTCCTCCTCGGGCAGGTCGGCGCTGAACGACAGGAGGTCGAGTGCGGTCATCGCGTCGATCGCGGGGCGCGCGTCCACCTCGATGTCGTCGTCGTCCAGCAGGTGGACCACGCCTTCGGTGCCGAGCGGCGTGAGCCGTACCTGGTCGTCGGACACGGTCACCATGCCGAAGCCGGACAGCCACTCGAGGACGGGGGCGAGCGGGTCGCCGGCCTCGGCCCACGCGGTGGCGCCGAGGTCGTCGAACTCGGCGGCGGCCTCGGCCAGCTCCTCGCGCAGGTCGTCGACCGGGCGCTCGCCGCCCGCGACCAGCAGCCTGATCAGCAGCGCGCGGGTGAGCCCGGACAGGGCGAGGGTCAGATCGTCGTCGTCGAGCTCGGGGTCGCCGTAGTCGACCGAGTGCAGGCCGAGCATCCAGGCGTCGAGGACGTCCTCGTCGTTCTCGAACGGCCAGGCTGCGGTGTCCTCGTCGACGCTGACGGTGTCCTCCCCGTCGGGGGTGAGGAACTCCAGGTCGACGGCGAGATTCCAGAGGTTCCACAGAGCGGGGACCTCGTGGGCGAGCGGCTCCTCGGCGGGCTCGGAAAGCCCGACGACGGCCAGGGCCTGGCGGATCTCCTCGTCGCTCAGCAGGGTGTCCTCGCCGACCTTGCGCGATTTGCCCACCCAGACCGCCAGGTCACGGGCCTTGAAGATCAGCGGCACCTCGCGGGCGGCCGAGGCCAGCTCGGCGTCGGGGCGCAGGCGGATGGTCGGGAGGTCGGCGAGCTCGTCGGCGAAGGGCTCGAAGTCGCCGAGGCCCTCCACCTCCTCCTCGTCGAGGTCTTCCTCTTCCTCGTCCCAGTCGCGCTCGCCGAGGACCTCCTCCATCGCCTCGACGAAGTCGTCCTCGACCGCGTCGAGCTCGTCGAGCAGGTCGTCGAGGCTGTCGGAGCCCTTCACCAGCCGGCCCGTGTCGGAGAGGAAGGTGAGGTAGGAGCGCACGGCCGGGATCATGCCGTCGGCCGCGGCGTCGGGATCCTCGACGACCTGGGGCATGCGTTCCACCAGGACCGGGCGGAGATCGTCGCGCTTCCACAGGTGGACGTCGTCTCGAGCGATCAGGCGGTGCCAGAGAGCGGCGGGTCCCACCAGGTCGGGATCACTGTCCGGTGCGTTGTCTGATGCCCAGAGAATGAACTCTTGAAGGAGGGGACGCAGCTCCGTTGCCGCTGCCTCGATGCGATCTGTCACTCCGCCAGGCTAGTGCTTGGCGGCGGCCGTCTCTAATCAGTTCGCACTGCTTCGACGCCCAATCGGTCAGCACATGTCCGATTGGCGGGTCCGGTCACGGCCAGTTGGCACAATGCTTACCCCAAGATGACGGGAGGTCAGTTCGCCCGGCGCATGGCCTCGGTGATGCGTTCGGCGGCGGCGACCACCGGAGCGGCGTGAATGCGGCCGGGCGTCCGGGTGAGACGCTCGATGGGCCCGGAGACCGAAACCGCGGCGATGACCTTGCCGCCCACGCCCCTGATGGGGGCCGAGACGCTGGCGACGCCCTGCTCGCGCTCGCCGACGCTGTGGGCCCAGCTCCGCCTGCGCACGCTGGCCAGGGTGGCCGCGGTGAACTTGGCGCCGCGCAGGCCGCGGTGCAGGCGGTCGGGCTCCTCCCAGGCCAGCAGGATCTGGGCGGCGGACCCGGCGGTCATGGGGAGGGAGCTGCCCACGGGCACCGTGTCGCGCAGCCCGCTCGCGCGCTCGGCGGCGGCCACGCACACGCGCTCGTCGCCCTGCCTGCGGTAGAGCTGCGCGCTCTCACCGGTCAGGTCGCGCAGATGGGTCAGGACGGGGGAGGCGACGGCGAGCAGGCGGTCCTCGCCGGCCGCGGTGGACAACTCGGACAACCGGGGCCCGAGGATGAAGCGGCCCTGCGTGTCGCGGGACACGATGCGGTGGTGCTCCAGGGCGACCGCCAGGCGGTGGGCGGTGGGGCGGGCCAACCCCGTGGCCTGCACGAGCTGTGCCAGGGAGGCGGGGCCGGCCTCAAGAGCGTTAAGCACGAGCACGGCCTTGTCCAGTACGCCGACTCCGCTAGAGTTGTCCATACCCCGATACTGCCGTCTCGCTATCCGAGATGCAACTGGCATTCGGGGGAGGGATGGGTAGGCTGTCCATATCCCGAAATTACCGTCTTATCATATGAGACGTCCCCAGGGATGTAACGCAAGGAGGCGTTCACGACATGGGTCGCACACTGGCTGAGAAAGTATGGGAGCAGCACGTCGTCCGCCGAGCCGACGGCGAGCCCGACCTGCTCTACATCGACCTCCACCTCATCCACGAGGTGACCAGCCCGCAGGCGTTCGACGGCCTGCGCCTGGCAGGGCGGAAGGTGCGCCGGCCCGACCTGACGATCGCCACCGAGGACCACAACGTGCCCACGGTGCTCGGCCCGATCGCCGACCCCGTGTCGAAGGCGCAGGTGGAGACCCTCCGCAAGAACGCCGCCGAGTTCGGTGTCCGGCTGCACCCCATGGGCGACGCCGGCCAGGGCGTGGTGCACATCATCGGCCCGCAGTTCGGGCTCACGCAGCCGGGCATGACGGTCGTCTGCGGCGACTCCCACACCTCCACCCACGGCGCCTTCGGAGCCCTCGCCTTCGGCATCGGCACCTCCGAGGTGGAGCACGTGCTGGCCACCCAGACCCTCCCGGCCTACCGGCCGAAGACGATGGCCATCGAGGTCTCCGGCGAGCTGCCGTTCGGCGTCACCGCCAAGGACCTGATCCTCGCCATCATCGCCAAGATCGGCACCGGCGGCGGCCAGGGCCACATCGTCGAGTACCGGGGCCAGGCCATCCGCGACCTCTCCATGGAGGGGCGGATGACGGTCTGCAACATGTCCATCGAGGCGGGCGCCCGGGCCGGCATGATCGCCCCCGACGAGACGACCTTCGAGTACCTCAAGGGCCGCAAGCACGCGCCCTCCGGCCAGGCGTGGGACGCCGCCGTCGAGTACTGGAAGTCGCTCAGGACCGACGACGACGCCGTGTTCGACACGGTGGTCGAGATCGACGCCTCCACGCTGTCGCCGTTCGTGACGTGGGGCACCAACCCCGGCCAGGGAGCGCCGCTCCGCGACGCCATCCCGGCTCCCGAGGAGACCTCCGACCCGGCCGCCGCCCAGCGGGCGCTCGACTACATGGGCCTGCGCGCCGGCACCCCGCTCAGCGAGATCCAGGTGGACACCGTCTTCGTCGGCTCGTGCACCAACGGCCGGCTGGAGGACCTTCGCGCCGTGGCCGACGTGCTGCGCGGCCGCACGGTCACGGCCCGCACGCTGATCGTGCCGGGTTCGATGCAGGTCAAGGCCGATGCGGAGGCCGAGGGCCTTCACGAGATCTTCAAGGCCTCGGGCGCCGAGTGGCGCGAGGCGGGCTGCTCCATGTGCCTCGGCATGAACCCCGACACCCTCGCCCCGGGCGAGCGCAGCGCGTCCACCTCCAACCGCAACTTCGAGGGTCGCCAGGGCAAGGGCGGGCGCACCCACCTCGTGTCGCCGGCGGTCGCCGCCGCCTCCGCCGTGACCGGCCGTCTCACCGCGCCGGCCGACCTCTGAGAGCTTGGGAACGATAAAAATGGACGCCTTCACCACGCACACCGGCACGGCCGTGCCCCTGCGCCGCAGCAACGTGGACACCGACCAGATCATCCCCGCCGTGTGGCTCAAGCAGGTCAGCCGCACGGGGTTCGAGAAGGGCCTGTTCGCCGCCTGGCGTGAGGACCCCGCCTTCGTGCTGAACAACCCCGTCTACGAGGGCGCCTCGATCCTGGTGGCCGGGCCCGACTTCGGCACCGGCTCCTCGCGCGAGCACGCCGTCTGGGCGCTCCAGCAGTACGGCTTCCGCGCCGTGATCGCCGCCCGGTTCGGCGACATCTTCCGCAACAACTCCACCAAGATGGGCCTGCTGCCGATCGTCCTGCCGGCGGACACCGTCGAGGCGCTGCAGGCGGCCATCGAGGCCGATCCCGCCACCGAGGTGACCGTCGACCTGCGCGAACGCCAGGTGCGCTGGGGCGGCGAGCCGGCCGGCTTCGAGATCGACGACTACACCCGCTGGCGGCTCCTGGAAGGCCTCGACGACATCGGGCTGACCCTGCGTCACGCGGACGACGTCGCGGCGTACGAGAATGGTCGGCAGCCATGGCTGCCGACGACCGTTTGACCGATCCCGCGAGCCCCGAGGACGAGCTGGCGCGGCGGTTGCGCGACGCCTACCGCCGCGTGAGCGCCGCGAGGCTTCCCCCTGAGGAGAAAGAGCGGGTCGCGAGGAGGTTTGTGGCGATTTGCGACCTCGCAAAGCGGGACGTCGATCACGCTGACGCCCGTCTGGACGCCTTTCTCGCTGATCTGGAAGAGGATTCCGACACGCCGCGTAGGCGAAACATTGCGGAATGTGATTGAGTCCTGGACGTGTGTCCCCTAATTTCAAGCGGGTAAGGGGTTTCTGACCGTTGACTGGTGGGTGCGTGCCGAAACCCCGCGCTTGGCCACACCGGGTGAGGCGGGGTACGGGCACTGCCCGCCGCAGCGCTCATCCTCAGACAGCGGTAACAGGGGGAGCAACCTAGATGAACAAGCGAGAACTCGTGGACGCGATCGCAGATCGGGTCGGCGACAGGAAGACGGCCACAGAGGCCGTGAACGCGATAATCGAGGCCATCCAGCACGCTGTCTCGAACGGGGAGAAGGTTTCGATCACGGGCTTCGGCGCGTTCGAGATGGCGCACAAGCCGGCCCGCCAGGCAAGGAACCCGTCGACGGGGGAGCCCATCAAGGTCTCCGAGAGCTGGGGACCGAAGTTCCGTGCCGGCGCCGACTTCAAGGATCAGGTCAACGCGGCGGGAAAGAAGGCCGCCAAGAAGAAGTGACGCCTTACCGGCTCACCTGCGCGCCCGGAAACCCCGCCAGGGGTTCCGGGCGTCGCCGTGCCGGGCCGGTCACTCCGGCAGGGGGAAGGTCGAGAGGGTGATCGCGGTGATGGCGTCGCCCTCGACGCGGATGTTCACCCGCTGGCCAGAGCGCAGCAGCCGCAGCGGCCCCGCGTCGAAGGCGGCGGCGCCGAACGGCAGCTCGGTCCCGTCGTCGAGGAAGACCGAGCCCGAACGGGTTTCGAGGTCGAAGACGCGCACCGTTGCCTGCACGCCGGCCAGCTTACAGCGCGGGAAATCGCCGCACCGGAGACAGGCGCTCAGGCCGGGTCGCGCGGCTGGACGTACGACGCCAGGCCCCGCAGGATGATCTCCAGGCCAAGCTCGAACCTGGAGTCGTTGGTGTCGTGGAACATCATGCGGGACAGCTCGACCAGGTTCGGGAACCGGTCGGCGGGGAGCGCGTCGAAGTACTCCTTGAGCGTGACCTGCATCTCGTCCCACGTGTCCGCCTGGGTGGTGCGGCGGCGCTCCTCCCACATGCTCTCCTCGAAGGCGAACCCGTCCATGTACGTGGAGATCATGTCGCCCGCCGCCGCGACCACCTTGTCGGGCAGCCCGGCGCTGCGCAGGATCGCCATCAGGCGCTCGACATGGGGGAGCAGCTCGGGGGTGAAGGGCACGTGGGCCATGGAGATGCGGGCCATGTCACGGTGCTCCAGGAGCCGCGCCCGGCCGCGCCTCGCGTAGTCCTTGATCTGCTCCTGCCAGTTCGCGGGGTCGGGATCGGGCAGCTCGTAGCCGTCGAACAGCCGCGCGTACATGTGCTGGAAGAGCTCGTCCTTGCTCTCCACGTGGGCGTACAGCGCCGAGACGGCCACGCCCAGCTCGGCCGCCACCTGGCGCATGCTCAGCCTGTCGAAGCCCTCGCGGTCGAGCACGACGAACGCCGCGTCGACGATGCGCTCGCGCGTCAGCGGCACGCGAACCGCGGCCGGCCGCTTGCGGGCCCGTTCCCAGGGAGCGACAGGCATGTTCTGGTCGTCGTGCCCTGGCCCGCTCATGCGTCACCGCTCCTTGAAGTCCGTGGTGATCGAGTCTAGTTGCCTGGGTGAACAGTGCTCGCCCGACTAGAACGCCACTCAATTTCGCGATATATCTTGTCTGTCCGGCACATGCGATATATCTTGAGAACGCCGCACTTGCTGATGAACGTCGTTCAATGATAGAACACTGCTCGAAACAAGTGAACACTGTTCTGCGAGCGTAGACGACGCTCGGTCCTGAGGAGCCCGCATGACAACGACAGACACCTCCCTGAAGGGATCACCGCCCGAGACGGCGCCATACCGGTGGCGCTGGGTGGCCCTCTTCGTCATCCTCGCCGCCGAGGTGATGGACCTGCTCGACGCCATGGTCACCAACATCGCCGCGCCCACCATCCGCGCCGAGCTGGGCGGCAGCGCCGCGATCATCCAGTGGCTCGGCGCCGCCTACACGCTGTCGATGGCCGTCGGCCTGATCACCGGCGGCAGGCTCGGCGACATCTTCGGCCGCAGGAAGATGTTCATCATCGGCGCCGTGGGCTTCACCGTGGGGTCGCTGCTGTGCGCGATCGCCCAGGGGCCCGAGCTGCTGGTCGCCGCCCGGGTCGTCCAGGGGCTGTTCGGCGCGGTCATGCTCCCGCAGGGGCTCGGCATGATCAAGGAGATGTTCCCGCCCAAGGAGATGCAGAAGGCGTTCGGCATGTTCGGGCCCGTCATGGGCCTCTCCTCGGTCGGCGGCCCGATCCTGGCCGGCTGGCTGATCGACGCCGACTTCTTCGGCACCGGCTGGCGCATGATCTTCCTGATCAACCTGCCGCTCGGCGTCGCCGCGGTGATCGGCGGGTCGCGGTTCCTGCCCGAGTCGCGCTCCCCGCACCCGCTGAAGCTCGACTTCGCGGGCGTGGTGCTCGCCTCGGTGGCCGGCCTGCTGCTGGTCTTCCCGCTGGTCCAGGGCCGGGAGCACGACTGGCCGCTCTGGTCGTTCCTGATGATCGGCGCGTCCGTCGTGGTCTTCGCGGCCTTCGGCTGGTTCGAGTCGCGCAAGAGCAGGAACGGTGGCGACCCGCTCATCGTGCCCAGCCTGTTCCGCAAGCGCGCCTTCACCGGCGGCCTGGTCACGGGCCTGGTCTTCTTCTCGGGCATGGTCGGCTTCTCGCTGGTCTTCAACCTCTACACCCAGCTCGGCCTCGGGTACTCGACGCTGAAGGCCGGCCTGTCGATGGTGCCGTGGTCGCTCGGCATGGTCGTCGGCTTCGGCCTCTCCCAGCCCCTCCAGAAGTACGGCCGCAAGCTGCTGCACGGGGGCACGCTGGTCATGGCCGCCGGCGTGCTGGCCATTCTGGTGACGCTGAACATCTCCGGCGTCGGCGTGACGCCGTGGCAGCTCGCCCCGGCGCTGCTCGCGACGGGCATCGGCATGGGCATGCTGATGGCGCCGTTCTTCGACATCGTGCTCGCCGGGGTGGAGGACCACGAGACCGGCTCGGCATCCGGCTCGCTGACGGCGGTCCAGCAGCTCGGCAGCGCCTTCGGCGTGGCGCTCCTCGGCACGGTGTTCTTCGGGCTCCTCGGCGGCGGCGTCGCCACCGCCGCGGACGACGTCACACCGAAGCTCCGCTCCGACCTCGCCGCCGTGCAGGTCACCGGGCCCGCGCAGGATCGGATCGTCACCGGGCTGCGCGCCTGCGGGCACGATCGCGCGGTCGCCAAGGACCAGGCCGAGGTTCCCGCGTCCTGCGCGCGGCTGGAGGCCGACGCCAGGGCGGCGGCGACGTCCCCCGAGAGCGGTGGCGCCATCCAGAAGGCGGTTATGACGGCCGGCGCCGAGGCGGGCAAGGAGGGCTTCAGCGAGGCGATGAAGACCGTCCTGTGGGTCGTGGACGGCATGCTGCTGCTGACGTTCCTGGTGGCGTTCCTGCTGCCGAAACACGCTCGTGAGGGCGACGCCATCGGCCACTGACCCTACGAACGGATCATGAAGGAGTCCTCCGCGCGGAGGACTCCTTCAGTGTCTTCACCACGGCCGCGGTGTGCGGGCCGACGCCGAGGGTCAGCGCCTCTTCGAGGTCCGAGGGCGTGTCGACGTCACGGCGCACCGAGGGGATGCCGTCCGGCGTCAGCTCCTTCGCGCCGCCGCCGAGATGCCTGGCCCGGGACTCGCCCCCGAACCTCGGGGTGAACGCCACGCCGGGCCGTACCCCGTAGAACGTCGTCCCGATCTCGGCCGCGTCGGGGACGAAGGACTGATCGAAGTCGCCGGCCGAGGCGAGCGCGACGCCCAGCTCATCCGGCCGCAGGGCCGGCAGGTCCGCCTGGAGCGCGCCGATCGGGCTTCCCGGCGCCAGCCGTACCGCCTCGGCGCCGCCGAACCGGAGCGCGGCGTTGAGCCCGGCGTTCGGATCGGGCACGACGTGCGCGCCCAGCGCGGACAGGGCCTCGGCGGGCACGGGATCACCCGTCACCACGATCACCCGGGCGACGTCCGGGCAGGCCAGCGCCGCCGAGACCGTGTCACACGCGATCGCCACGGCGAGCGCGGCGCGGTAGGGCCCGGCCGCAGCGGCCAGGCGGGTCTTTGCGGCGAGCAGGGTCTTCACCGGCACCACAATGGTCCAGCCGGAGTGCCGGCCGAGATCGCTACGTTCCGTACCACGCATAGCCTTAGCATCCCGCCTCGACATCTCATGGAGCCAACCGGGAGACTGATGGCGCACAGGCATGACTGGAGGAGTCAATGAGCCGCCCCGGACGTCCGCCCATCCCCTGGGAAGCCCTAGTCGTGGCGATCGTCAAGCCGCTGCTGTATCTCTTCACCAAGCGCGACTGGCGGGGCCGCGCCCACGTGCCGCGCACCGGTGGCGTGATCATCGCGGCGAACCACCTGTCGTGGAGCGATCCGCTGCTGTTCGCCCACTACGCGTACGACAACGGCCGCTGGCCCGTCTACCTGGCCAAGTCCGGGGTGTTCGACATCCCGGTGATCGGCACGATCGTCAGGAAGTGCAGGCAGATCCCGGTGCTTCGCGGAAGCACCGATGCCGCGCGCTCCCTGAAGGATGCCGAGCAGGCCTTGCGTGACGGCTGCTGCGTGATCTTCTACCCCGAGGGCACGATCACCCGTGACCCGGAGTTCTGGCCCATGGCCGCCAAGACGGGCGTGGCCCGGCTGGCGCTGGCCACCGGCGTCCCGGTGATCCCCGTAGCCCACTGGGGCGCGCAGGAGATCCTCCCGTACGGCCAGAAGAAGCCCAGGCTGTTCCCCCGCAAGACCTTCCGCGTGCTCGCCGGGCCGCCCGTCGACCTGTCGAAGTACGAGGGCCTTCCCATGCGCGGCAAGGTGCTGAAGGAGGCGACCGCCGACATCATGGCCGCCGTCACCGCCCAGCTTTCCGAGCTTCGCGGGGAGAAGGCGCCAGGTGCCCCCTTCGGCGAGGCCGAGAGCCGCGCAGGGTGACCGCGGGCCGTCCGGTGATGAGCGCCGACCCGGCGCGGTGGAGTGAGCGTACGGTGAGCACATGACCAAGGCCGTCGTTTTCGGGACCGGCTCGTGGGGTACCACCTTCGCGATGATCTTGGCGGAGGCGGGCACCTCGACGACGCTGTGGGGGCGGCGCGCCGAGGTGGTGGAGGCCGTCGACCAGAGGCACGAGAACCCCGAGTACCTGCCGGGGGTGCGGCTTCCCCCGTCGCTGCGGGCCACCACCGACCCGGCCGAGGCGATGGAGGGCGCCGACTTCGTCGTCCTGGCCGTCCCCTCCCAGACCCTGCGCGGCAACCTGGCCGCCTGGGCCCCGCACATCCCCGGCCACGCCGTGCTCGTCAGCCTGATGAAGGGCATCGAGCTGCGCACCTCCAAGCGCATGAGCGAGGTCATCTGCGACGTCGCCGGCGTCCCCGCCGAGCGGGTCGCCGTCGTGTCCGGCCCGAACCTCGTCGGGGAGCTGATCCGGCGCGAGCCGGCCGCGACCGTCGTCGCCAGCGTGGACGACAAGGTCACCGGCCGGTTGCAGGAGGCCTGCCACCTGCCGTGGTTCCGCGCCTACACCAACGAGGACGTGGTGGGGGTCGAGCTCGGCGGCGCCGTGAAGAACGTCATCGCCCTCGCCGTGGGGGTGGCGGCGGGCATGGGGCTCGGCGACAACGTCAGGGCGACGCTCATGACGCGCGGCCTGGCCGAGATCTCGCGGCTGGGCGCGGCGCTCGGGGCCGACCCCCACACCTTCGCCGGCCTCGCGGGCATGGGCGATCTCGTGGCGACCTGCACGTCCCCATTGTCGAGGAACCGCACTTTCGGTGAGAATCTCGGCCGGGGCATGACCCTGGAGGAGACCATCGCCGCCACCAGGCAGACCGCCGAGGGGGTCAAGTCCTGCGAGTCGGTCCTCGACCTGGCGAGGAAGCACGACGTGGAGATGCCGATCACCGAGGTGGTGGTGGGCGTCGTCCATGACGGAATGACCCCCCGTGAGGCCGCGATGCTGCTCATGTCGCGTACTCCCAAGCCCGAACGGTACGGCGTGTGACACTCTCTCGACGTATGCGCAGGAGACTCGGCGAGAACTCCCGGGCGGTCCATCTGCCGCCCGCTACCGTCCCCCGCCAGCTTCCGATCGGGCTGCCCGTGTGGCGGAGCGCGGCCTGGAGCTTCGACAGCTCGGCCGAGTACGCCGACGTGCTCGGCGACCGCGTCCCGGGCTTCGCGTACAGCCGCATCGACAACCCCACCGTGGCGGCGTTCGCCTCCGGCATCGCCTCGCTGGAGGGCGCCGCCGCCCCCGAGGACGTCGCGGGCCAGGCGTTCTCGTCGGGCATGGCGGCCGTGAGCGCGGTGCTCATGACCTTCCTGCGCGCCGGTTCCCACGTCGTCGCGCCCGCTCCCGTGTACGGCGGCACGTACTCCCTGCTGTCGAACGTGCTGTCGCGCTTCGGGGTGTCGGTCGACTTCGTCGACTACTCCGACCTGCGCCGCGTCCACGCCACCGTGCGCTCCTCGACCAAGATCGTCTATGCCGAGACGCTGAGCAACCCGACGATGACGGTCGCCGACATCCGCGGGCTCTACCGCATCGCGCGCGACGCGGGCGCCCTGTTGGTGGTCGACTCGACCTTCGCCACCCCCGTGGTGTGCCGTCCCCTGGAGCACGGCGCCGACCTGGTCATCCACTCCGCCACCAAGTACATCGGCGGGCACGACGACTGCACCGGCGGGGCCGTGGTCGGCCGTCCCGACCTGATCTCCCAGATCCGCGAGGTCCGCATCGACACCGGGGGCACCCTCTCGCCCGACGAGGCCTTCCTGCTGCGCCGGGGCCTTGAGACGCTCCCGCTGCGGGTGCGCCGCATGTGCGCGACCGCGATGGTCTTCGCCGCCGCCGTGGCCAAGCATCCGGCCGTACGCCGCGTCGACTACCCCGGCCTGGCCGACCACCCGGGCCATCAGCTCGCCCGCCAGCTGTTCGACTCCGGCCCCGAGGGCACCAGGTACGGCGCCTGCGTCACCGTCACCCCGCACGGCGGCTACGAGGCGGGGGTCATGCTGGCGGACGCCGTACGGCTCGCGCGCATCGCCACCTCGGTCGGCGGCACGCACACCAAGGTGGCCCACGTGGCCTCCACGACCCACCGCCAGCTCGACGAGGCGGCCCTGACGGCCTCCGGCATCGACGCGGGCGCCGTGCGCTTCTCCATCGGCCTGGAGGACTCCGAGGACCTCATCGCCGACGTCACCGAGGCACTCGACGCGCTCCGTTCGAACACCGCGACCCGCACCTGACAAGCAGGGACGACAGGGGCGCAAGGTAGATTCGGGCATCATGAACCATCAGCATGAATCCCGGCCTCGCGTACGGGTGGCGGTCGTCTTCGGCGGGCGCAACTCCGAGCACGCGGTGTCCCTGATGGGCGCCGGCAGCGTCCTCTCGGCCATCGACCGGTCCAAATACGACGTCGTCCCGATCGGCATCGCGCCTGACGGGCGCTGGGTGCTGGCCTCGGACGACCAGAGGTTCGAGATCGAGGGCGGCGAGCTTCCCGCCGTCGACGCGAGCGGCACCTCGCTCGCGCTGCCCTCCGGCAACGGGTCTCTCGTGGCGCTCGACGCCGGGCAGATCCCCGGCTCGCTCGGCCAGGTGGACGTCGTGTTCCCCATGCTGCACGGCCCCTACGGCGAGGACGGCACCATCCAGGGCCTTCTGGAGATGGCCGGGGTGCGCTACGTCGGCTCGGGAGTGCTGGCCAGCGCGGTCGGCATGGACAAGGCGTACATGAAGGCGCTGCTGTCCGCCGCGGGGCTCCCCGTCGGCCCGTACGTCGTGGTGCGCGACCGTGACTGGCGCCTCGACCGCGAGCGCGTCCTGAAGGACGTCGAGGTGCTCGGCTGGCCCGTCTTCGTCAAGCCCTCGCGCGCGGGCTCCAGCCAGGGCATCTCCAGGGCGGAGGACTTCGAGGAGCTGGAGCGCGCGATCGAGCACGCCCGCGAGCACGACCCGAAGGTCCTCGTCGAGGCCGCCATCGAGGGACGCGAGATCGAGTGCGCGGTGCTGGAGTCGCCCGGGGACGAGCCGGCCGCCGCCAGCCTGCCAGGAGAGGTGCTGGTCAGCGAGAACCACGAGTTCTTCGACTTCTCGGCCAAGTACATCGGCTCCGACATGTCGCTCGCCGTGCCCGCCGACCTCCCCGAGGCGGTGAGCGAGGAGCTGCGGCAGATGGCCGTACGGGCGTTCGAGGCCCTCGGATGCGAGGGGCTGTCCCGCGTCGACTTCTTCTACACCCCGGCGGGCGGCCTGATCCTCAACGAGATCAACACGATGCCCGGCTTCACGGCCATGTCCGTGGCCCCGCAGCTGTGGGCCGCCTCCGGCGTGTCGTACGCCGAGCTGGTCGACCGCCTGATCCAGCTCGCGCTGAACCGTCCCGTGGGGCTGCGATGATCAGCTCCGCCTGAGCGGGCGGCTTCCGCGGCTCAGCCGGGGAAGGCCGCCTTGATCGGGGCGGCGAGGTCGACGAGCACCCCGGCGGTCTGGTGCTTGCGGGAGATCGTCACCTCTACGTAGCCGTCGTTGGTGATCGCCGTGAACAGGGCGGGCCTCACCGGGTCGGCGAACCACGCGACGCCGTTGATCTCGGGCACCTGCTGCATGGGGTCCATGGCGGCGGGACGTGGCACGCCGCAGCGGAGCGCGATCTCCGCCCCGCCCCACACCGCGACGTACGGCGAGCGGGGTTCTGATGGGACGCGCTCCGCGCCGTCGAGAGTGTGGGGCAGCCGGTCGTTCAGCGTTCCGCAGGCCCTCGCCGTGGTGCCCTGCGGGATGGGGGGATCGACCCTTACGGCTCCGCCGCAGCCGGCCAGCAGTACCAAGGCCGCCGCGGCCAAGACGACCCGGACCACGGCTCCCCCCCGAAAGATGTCGACGCTCAGATGTGGACTATCGGACAGGTAAGGGTACGCGTGATTCCCTCAACGGCCTGAATCTGCGCGACGACGAGCTTGCCGAGATCGTCCACGTTGCTGGCCTCCGCACGAACGATCACGTCGTACGGGCCGGTGACGTCCTCCGCCTGGGTTACACCCGAGATGACCGCGATCGCGCCTGCGACCTCGGCGGCCTTGCCAACTTCTGTCTGGATAAGGATGTAGGCCTGCACCATCACGTCCTCCCGCGGGGGCGAAGCTGTGTATCAGTCCGTAACTAGATCAGTGCCGAATCGCCACCGTACATGCAACACACCTGGAGGTGTGCTATCAGAGTCGCAGATCTTGGTGAATTCGGGATCATTGCCCGTATTGTCGGACGCTTGCCACAATTTCCGGCGGTATTGCTCGGCCCCGGCGACGACGCCGCGGTCCTTCGCGCTCCTGATGGACGAGTTGTCGTGACGACGGATCTCTTACTTGAGGGTAGACACTTCCGTCGCGATTGGTCCAGTCCGTACGATATCGGGCGAAAAGCGGCGGCGCAGAACCTCGCCGACGTGGTGGCGATGGGTGCCGATCCTACGGCCATTTTCGTCGGCCTCGGGCTTCCCGAGGACCTTCCGACGGCGTGGCTCGACGGCCTCACCGACGGCTTCGGGGACGAATGCGCGCTGGTCGGTGCGAGCGTCGCGGGGGGCGACATCGCCAGGTCCGAGCAGGTCGTGCTGGGGGTGACGGCACTGGGCGACCTTGGCGGGCGCGCCCCGGTCACCCGGTCGGGAGCCCGGCCGGGCCAGGTCGTCGCCGTGGCGGGCCGGCTCGGACACGCGGCGGCGGGGCTGGCGCTGCTCCTCGCGGGCCGTGATGACCTTCCCTACCCCGAACTGGTGGACGCCCACCGGCGCCCCCAGCCGCCGTACGGCTGCGGGCCCGGGGCGGCGACCCTCGGGGCCACGGCCATGGTCGACGTCAGCGACGGGCTCCTCCAGGACGCCGGGCACATCGCCAAGGCGAGCGGCGTGCGCGTCGAGCTGGAGCCCCAGGATTTGCCGGTGCCCGAATCGCTGACCGCCGCGGCGGGTGAGCTGGGGGAGGACCCGCTGCGGTGGGTGCTGACGGGCGGCGACGATCACGCGCTCGTGGCGGTCTTCCCTGCGGAGGTACGGCTGCCGGCCGAGTGGCGGATCATCGGCAGGGTTGTCGAAGGGGAAGGTGTGCAGGTCAGGGGGCATGCTGAGCCTCAGGGTGGCTGGGATCACTTCCGTGAATAAGGTGAAAATTGTGACAAAGAAGTATTGAAGGTGTTATGAAGTGTGGCGCCGTGGTTTCTACTAGGAAGGCGCTTCATGGGACGGGGACGCCACAAGTCATCCCGAGGCCGGGAGTCCGACTCTGAGTGGTCGGGCGAGCACGGGGGTTCGGGCTGGCACGACGACGAGCGTGGCACCCAGGAGTGGCTGGGCGATGCGAGCGGTCCAGGCTGGCTCGACGAGCCCGGCCCTCCCCACGAGCCCACCCCTCCAGACCCACCCCAGCCCGCCACCTGGAACGCCGGTTCGCCGGAGCTTGTACGCCCCGCCGACGCCTGGAACGCCGGTTCGCCGGAGGTGGGACCCGACGTCCTGGACACCGGTTCCTCCGGCGCACAGCGGCCCTCCTGGCCGAACGCCTGGGACGACCCCACCCCTGCCACCGACCGGCCAGCAGGCGCGGCGGCGGGTCTCCAGGATCCGAACGGCTGGAGCGCCGGCCCCGTTCCCACCGAGCAGCTCGCAGGCTGGGACACCGGCTGGAACACCGGCCCCTCCCGCGCCGAGCAATCCGCGGCATGGGAAACAGGCCCCCTGAGCGCCGAGCAGCCCGCAACCCAGCACCCACAAGCCGATCAATCCACCGGCTGGGACCCGGAATCCACGGGAGCCGGGCAGTCCGCGGGCACCTTGGGGGAACAGGCCGCGTTCCTCGATGCCGGGCCACCGCGAAAGGGGCCCGACCGCGAGGCCACCTTGCTCACCGAGGACCCGGAGAAGCGGGGGAGAAGGGCACGGGCGAACCGGACGCGATCGTCGCGGGGACGCCGCGTCATGGTGCTGTCGGCGGTGGCGGCGGTGGCCGCGATCGGCACCGCCGTCATCGGCGTCAAGCTCTCCTCGTCGCAGCTCGAACTCCGGCGTGCCCCGGACTGCCCGGCGGGCCAGGCATGTGCCGCCATCGCCCCGGGCAGGCCCCCGGCGAGCGCGTTGCCCGCGCCTACGGACTCCGAAGCCCTCACCTCGCCCGACCCGTCCGACGCCGGGGCGGAGTCCCCCCGCACATCCAAGTCGGCCAGGCCGTCTTCGAGCGTCGGTCCCACCTTGAACCGGCGGTCACCGGTCGCCTCCGCCCGCCCCACGCCGGACCGTACGCGCACCCCGACCCCGAGGCCGAGCCGGACGGTTCAGGACACACCGGAGCCCGTCCCGTCGATCGAGGAGACCGACACGGCCTCCCCTGACGCGACGCCGCCGGCCGGCGAGGGCGACCCATTGGTGTCGCCGGGCAGGGTGGCCGTCGACTTCGGCGTGTCAGGGTTGACCGACACGGGCTACAGCGGCCGGCTCACGGTGACCAACACAGGACCCACACTGGCCAGGTGGAGCGTCCGGGTGCCGGTCGGTGGCGCCGTCACCGGAGCCGACGGCGCGGAGTGGACCCAGGAGGGCGACATCCTGGTCGTGAGCTCCACGGACGCGCTCGCCAGGGACGAGGAGGTCGTGATCTCCTTCGTCGCGGAGGGCGACTCCACGCCTCCTGACGGCTGCGAGCTGACCGGCGGCACCTGCCGGCTCCAGGTAACCGACTCCCCGCAGGTGGAACCCCGGCAGTGACCGTCGACCGGTTGCCAGGGCGGGAGGTCTGCCCTGGTTTGATGGGTGGGTGACTCCTCCCCGTGTGCTGACGATCGCAGGCTCCGACTCCGGTGGAGGCGCGGGCATCCAGGCCGATCTGAAGACCATGCTCGCGCTCGGCGTCCACGGCATGAGCGTGATCGCGGCCGTCACCGCGCAGAACTCCCTCGGCGTTCAGGGCTACTGGGAGCTCCCGGCGGAGGCGGTGCGCGCCCAGCTCGACTCGGTGCTCGGCGACATCGGCGCCCAGGCGATCAAGACCGGCATGCTGGCGTCCCCGGAGCTGGTCGAGGTGGTCGCCGAGGTGCTGGCCGGTGTGGACGTGCCGGTGGTGGTCGACCCGGTCGGGGTCTCCAAGCACGGCGACTCGCTGCTGGCCCCCGAGGCCGTGCACACGCTCGCGTCGCGCCTGCTGCCCGTGGCGACCGTGGTGACCCCCAACCTCTGGGAGGTCGAGCAGCTCACCTCGGTGAAGGTCGAGGACGAGGACGGCCTGCGCCCGGCGGCCGAGGCGATGCTGGAGCTCGGCTCCGAGTGGGTGCTGGTCAAGGGAGGCCATCTACCGGGACCGCCGGTCGACCTCCTCACCGACGGCGTCAGCGAGTACCGCTTCTCCGCCGAGCGGCACGACAACCGGCACACCCACGGCACGGGGTGCACGCTGGCCTCGGCCATCGCGTCGTACCTCGCGCTCGGCGAGGACGTCCCGGGCGCCGTGGAGAGGGCCAAGGAGTACGTCACGGGCGCGATCGCCCACGGATTCCCCCTCGGCGCCGGCATCGGCCCGGTGGACCACGCCTGGCGCCGGCGCTGAGCAGTACGTCCTCACCGGCCACCCGGCGTGGGGTCAGAGCAGGCGGGCTACGGGGTCGTCGGCGAGGCGGCGGAGCAGGGTCGCGGTGTTGGCGGCCTGGGAGGCGTCCACGTCCGACCCGGGACGGGCGCCCGACTCGACGGCGTTGGCCAGGGCGTTCAGCTCGTGGGGAGGCAGCAGGGTGCGGGCCATGCTGTGCAGGCGGAGCCGGATCTTGCGTCCGTTCCCCGGGTCCTCGGCCACCAGGTGGGGCACGCGACGCCCCGTGGGGATCGTGCCCTCGCCGTGCGGGTTCCTGACGTACTCCGGCTCTGAGTCGATCCAGACGCGCGCCGTGGCCAGATCGGCCTGCCGGGTACCGAGCAGGCCGCGGACCTCCAGCACGGTGCCGCTGAGGACCGCCCGACGCCTGTACGTGCCGAGCACCATCGTGGCGACGAACCCCACCATCAGCACGGCGATCAACGCGAAGAGCACCTTGACCCCGGTGCCGGGGAACCCGTCGAACGGCGAATCCGCCAACCCGCCGGACGGGGAGGTGGTCGTGGGGCGCCCGAGGACGACGGTGGCGACACCGGCGATGCCACCGAGCACGGCCAGGAAGAGAAGCGCGATGACCGAGACCGTGACCTTCTGGCCGGTGGAAGCGTTCACGGAGAGTTGTACGGGCGGATTCAGCACGAGAACAAGCTACCCAGCAAGCCCCACGCCACGCCCGCCTCCGGACCACACCCGCAACGCCGAAGCCGCCTACCCCCGCGGGCCGCGTTCTCTGATCACGGGTGACAACGCAGAAAGCCCGTCGCCCTCGATGGGCGACGGGCTTTCTGGAAGCTCAGGTCAGCGGGTGACCTTACCCGCCTTGATGCAGGAGGTGCACACGTTCAGCCGCTTCGGCGTGCTGCCCACCATGGCGCGCACACGCTGGATGTTCGGGTTCCAGCGGCGGCGGGTGCGGCGGTGCGAGTGCGAGATGTTGTTGCCGAAAGTCGGCCCCTTGCCGCAAACGTCGCAGACGGAAGCCACGGTCATCGCTCCTTAGATCAGTCAATAAGCCCGAAACCGAGGTAGAAGCGGTGGTCGGGCATGCCGGGACAACCGGCTGGCCACACGAGGGTATCCGATGTTGCCCGGTGCACGCCAAATGGGGGAACCGGCGAACGGAGATAATCTCGTAACACCAACCGTAGCGCATCCCGGAGACCCCGTGTTCGCGCGCCGGGAAGCGAGGGTGTCCTCGCGCCCGCGAACCGAGGAAGGAGCCGCATGCCGTCGGATCCCGCCGATGCCGGTGAGCGCGTCCACGAGGCGCTCCAGATCCTCGATCCCCAGGCCGTGCGCCGCTGGTCCCGGCTGTGCGCCGACGTCCTCGGCCGCGCCCGCGCGGAGATCGACGCGCTCAACGTCTTCCCGGTCCCCGACGGAGACACCGGGACGAACCTCCACCTGACCATGCTGTCGGCCGCCGAGGCGCTCGACGGGCTGCCGGAGGACGCCGACGCCGAGAGCACCTGGCGCACGCTCGCCCAGGGGGCCCTGCTCGGCGCCCGGGGCAACTCCGGGGTCATCGTCAGCCAGGCGCTGCGAGGCATGGCCGAGGTGCTCAAGCACGCCAAGGGCGGTGGCCGTGACCTCCGAGAAGGGCTCACCAGAGCGGCCGAGATGGCACGCGAGGCCGTGGCGAGGCCGGTCGAGGGCACCGTCCTCACCGTGCTCAGCGCGGTGGCCGGAGCGGTGGAGGACGCCTCCGACGAGCTGGCCGAGGTCGCCAGGAAGGCGGCGGTGGCCGCCCGAGCAGCGCTCGGCCGCACCACGGGCCAGCTGGACGTGCTCGCGCGCAACGGCGTCGTGGACGCGGGCGCCGCGGGGCTCACGGTCATCGTCGAGAGCCTGGCGGCCGTGATCACCGACTCCTACGCCGACCGGTACGACGTGCCCGCGCCGACCGCGCGATTCGAGCCGGAAGCGGCGCGGGGCCCCGGCTACGAGGTGATGTACCTCCTGGAGGCCGGCGAGGAGGCCGTGGCGGGGTTGCGCGGCGAGCTCGACGGCCTCGGCGACTCGCTGGTGGTGGTCGGGGGAGACGGCCTGTGGAACGTCCATGTCCACGTGGACGACGCGGGGGCCGCGATCGAGGCCGGGATGCGGGCCGGACGGCCGTACCGGATCAAGGTCGTCTACCTGGAGGCGCCCGCCCGCACCCATCGTGCCGGCGACGGCAGGGGCGTGGTCGCCGTGGCGGCGGGTGACGGCATCGCGCGGCTGTTCGAGGAGGCCGGGGCCGTGGTGGTGCGCCGCCGGCCGGGGTCCAGCCCCTCGCTGGCGGCCGTGCTGACCGCGGTCAGGGAGGCCGGCACCGAGGTCGTGGTGCTGCCCAACGACACCGGCGTCAACGCGGTGGCGGTGGCCGCCGCCGAGATCGCCCGCGAGGAGGGCGTCGTCGTCAGCGTGCTGCCCACCAAGGCGACCGTGCAGGGCCTCGCCGCGCTCGCCGTGCACGATCCGCTGCGCCGTTTCGACGACGACGTGGTGGCGATGACCGACACCGCGGGCCACACCCGCCACGGCCACGTCTGGGTGGCCGACCGCGAGGCCATGACCAGCGCGGGCATGTGCCGCCCGGGTGACGTGCTGGGCGTCATCGACGGTGACGTGGCGCTGATCGGCACGGCGGTGGAGGACATCGCGGTGGAGATCACCTCCCGCATGCTCTCGGTCAGCAGCGAGCTCGTGACCCTGATCATGGGAGCCGGCGCCGGCGTACGGCTGGCGCCGGCCGTGCGGGACCATCTCGGCGCGGTACGCCCGGACATCGAGGTCGTCGCCTACGAAGGCGGGCAAGGCGGCTACCCCCTCCTGATCGGCGTCGAATGACCCAGGACCACCCCTGTCACCGCCGCCGTACCGCAGGATGAGTGTTCTTGTCGCCCGGGAGCGGTAGAACTTGGTGACGTGACGCGTTTCGACGAGCCGCTCACCAAGGCGCTTGACCCCAAGACGGCCAAGCCGCTCGAGAGCTCGCTCAACATCACCACGGTCGGCGAGCTGCTGCGCCACTACCCCCGGCGGTACGCCGAGCGGGGCGAGCTGACCGCGCTCGACGCCCTTGAGGTCGACGAGCACGTCACGGTGGTGGGCGAGGTCTCGCGCCTGATGCGCAGGCCCATGCGAAACCGCTCGGGCACGTGGCTCGAGGTCGAGGTCGTCGACGGCAAGCGCAACACGATCTACCTGTCGTTCTTCGGCAAGGTCTCCCACGTGATCGAGAGCCGCCTGAAGGCCGGCACGCGCGCGATGTTCTCCGGCAAGGTCGGGCGGTTCGGGCGCGGCGAGCGGGCCAAGTGGCAGCTCAACCATCCTGAGTTCGAGCTTTTCGAGGAGAGCGAGTCCTCGGCGGCCGAGTTCGCCGCCGCGCCGGTCCCCATCTACCCGGCCGCCAACGGCATCACCTCCTGGGTGATCCGCAGGGCGATCGGCATCGTGCTCGACACGCTGGGCCCGCTTCCCGACCCGCTCTCCGATGAGCTGCGGTCGCGCCACCGGCTGCCCGGCCTGGCCGACGCGCTGGAGGCCGTCCACCGGCCGCGTGACCAGGGTGACATCTCGCGGGCGCGCAGGCGGCTGAGGTTCGACGAGGCGTTCGTGCTCCAGGCCGTGCTGGCCCAGCGGCGCCAGGCCGCCGCCGCGTGGCCCGCGACGCCCCGCCCGCGCCGCGACGACGGGCTGCTCGCCGGCTTCGACGGCCGCCTCCCGTTCCAGCTCACCGAGGGCCAGGTCGAGGTGGGCGAGGAGGTCGCGGCCGAGCTGGCACGCGATCACCCCATGCACCGGCTGCTCCAGGGCGAGGTCGGGGCGGGCAAGACCGTGGTGGCGCTGCGCGCGATGCTCCAGGTCGTCGACGCGGGCGGCCAGGCGGCGTTGCTCGCCCCCACCGAGGTCCTGGCCCAGCAGCACCACAGGTCGATCACCCGCATGCTCGGCGACCTCGGCACGGGCGGCATGTTCGGCGGCACGGCGGTGACCCTGCTGACCGGCTCGATGGGGGCGGCGGGCCGGCGCGCGGCGCTGCTCGACGCCGCCTCCGGTGCGGCCGGCATCGTCGTGGGCACCCATGCCCTGCTCCAGGAGCACGTCCAGTTCGCCGACCTCGGGCTCGTCGTCGTCGACGAGCAGCACCGCTTCGGCGTGGAGCAGCGTGACGCGCTTCGTGAGAAGGCGGGCGGCGGCCGTCCCCACGTCCTGGTCATGACGGCCACCCCGATCCCGCGCACGGTCGCCATGACCGTCTTCGGCGACCTGGAGGTCTCCACGCTCACCCAGCTGCCCTCCGGCCGGGCCCCGATCACGACCCACGTGGTGCCCGCCTCCGACAAGCCCCACTTCCTGGAGCGCACCTGGGAGCGCGTCCGCGAGGAGGTCGGCCTCGGCCGCCAGACGTACATCGTCTGCCCTCGCATCGGCGACCTGGAGGGCGACGAGGGCGATCTGAGCGACGCGGCGCCGGAGGCGGAGGAGGAGCGGCGCCCGCCTCTCGCCGTGCTGGAGGTCGCCCCGATGCTCGCCGACGGGCCGCTGCACGGCCTTCGCGTCGAGGTGCTGCACGGGCGCCTTCCCCCCGACGAGAAGGACGGGGTGATGCGCGCCTTCACACGGGGCGAGATAGACGTGCTCGTCGCGACCACCGTGATCGAGGTCGGGGTGGACGTCCCCAACGCCTCGGTCATGGTGATCATGGACGCCGACCGGTTCGGCGTCTCCCAGCTCCACCAGCTTCGCGGGCGGGTCGGCCGTGGAGGGCTGCCCGGCCTGTGCCTGCTCGTCACCGACTTCCCTGCGGGCACTCCGGCACGCGACCGGCTCGACGCGGTGGCGGCCACCCTCGACGGCTTCGAGCTGTCCAGGGTCGACCTTGAGCAGCGGCGCGAGGGCGACGTGCTGGGCGCGGCGCAGTCCGGGCGCAGGTCCTCGCTCAAGATGCTGCGGCTGCTCCGCGACGAGGAGGTCATCAGCGCCGCGCGCGAGGAGGCCGCGAGCCTGCTGGCGGGTGATCCGGAGCTGAAGGAGCATCCGGCCCTCAAGGCCGAGATCGACAGGCTGCTCGGCGACGACCGCGCTGACTACCTGGGAAAGGCCTGATCAGGCCGGGAGTGGGGAGTGCCTGGGTCATGAGAATGACCCAGGGCCCAGCCTTGGGACGGCCTCCCCCCGAATGCCGTCCCCGGCTGGGCCCACCCTCGGGTCAGGTGCCGAGGGCACCGGCGCGCGGAAGGGCTCACGATCACGCCGGTCGGCCTTCCCCTGGGTCACCATGAAGGCCGCAGAACTCATCATGTGGGTTCGGGCGGCGGTGGGGAACGACCCTTGCGCATTCGTCGCCGACACTTGGCCACTCTTGACCTTGCGGCTTCGGAAGGCGCGTCGAGCGGCGAGAATGGGCGGGTGACCCGAGTCATCGCAGGAACCGTCGGCGGGCGGCGCATCGCCGTCCCGCCAGGGCGTGTCACGCGGCCGACGAGCGACCGCGCAAGGGAAGGCCTGTTCTCGTCCGTCGGCTCCCTCCTCGGACCGCTCGACGGCGCCAGGGTGCTCGATCTGTACGCCGGGTCGGGCGCCGTGGGCCTGGAGGCGCTGTCGCGGGGTGCCGCGCACGCGCTGCTGGTGGAGTCCGACGCGAAGGCCGCGCGCACGATCAAGGCGAACATCGCCGAGCTCGGGCTGCCGGGCGCCGTCGTCGTGGGCGACAAGGTCGAGCGGGTGGTCGCCGGCGAGTGCCCCGAGCCGTACGACTTCGTGTTCGCCGACCCCCCGTATGCCGTCAGGGACGAGGTGGTCCGCCAGGTGCTCGAAGGGCTGCGCGACAACGGCTGGCTCGCCGAGGACGCGTTGATCGCGGTGGAGCGCGAGTCACGGGGGAAGGACTTGGTCTGGCCCTCGGGATTCGAAGAGGAGAGGGTCCGTCGCTATGGCGAAGCGTCTGTTTGGTACGGTCGCGCCGCCGGGAACCAGTCGAACTGGGGGTAAGCCTTGCGTCGTGTCGTCTGCCCGGGGTCCTTCGACCCCGTCACCAACGGTCACCTCGACATCATCGGCCGGACGTCCCGCCTGTATGACGAGGTCGTCGTCGCCGTGCTGATCAACGTGGAGAAGAAGAGCCTGTTCACCGTCGACGAGCGCATCGCGACGCTCGAAGCGGTGACGCGGGAGTACGGCAACGTGCGCGTGGAGAAGTTCCACGGGCTGCTCGTCGACTTCTGCAAGCAGCAGGGCATCCCGACCATCGTCAAGGGCCTCCGCGCGGTCAGCGACTTCGACTACGAGCTGCAGATGGCCCAGCTCAACTACCGGATGTCGGGCGTGGAGACGCTGTTCATGTCGACCAACCCCGAGTACTCCTTCCTGTCGTCGAGCAGGCTGAAGGAGATAGCGAGGTACGGTGGGGACGTGTCCGGACTCGTGCCCGATCTCGTGCATCAGATGCTCGTCGAACGGCTGCGCGGCTAAGTCCTGGTATTCTTTCTCATCGGCCTTGTACGACGGCGGTGATTCGCCATGCCTCAAGAGAGCAGGAAGACGCTGCATAGCCTCGACCCCCGCGCCCCCTGGGTGATTTCTACCCATGATCTGGGGCGGCGACCGGGTTCTATGCGCGAGATCTCCCGCTCCCTGCCGGCTCCGGTGAATCTCTCCGTCGGCATGATCGGCGTTCCCAAGGACGCCGAAATCGAGCTGGACATGCGGCTCGAGGCAGTGATGGAAGGCGTGCTCGTCACGGGCACGGCGAAGGCTCCCCTCAGCGGGGAGTGCTCGCGTTGCCTGGATCCGTTGACCTCGGAGATCGAGGTCGGCTTCCAGGAGCTCTTCTTCTACTCGGCGGAAGACGCCGCCGAGGACGACTCACTCCTCGACGGTGAACTTCTCGATCTCGAGCCGACATTCCGCGACGCGGTGGTGCTAGCGCTGCCGTTGAGCCCGGTCTGCAGTGATGACTGCCCCGGGCTGTGCGTGGAGTGTGGGGCCAAGCTGGCGGAAGCCGGCCCGGACCACCGGCACGAGAAGATCGACGCCCGATGGGCGGCGTTGCAGGGCCTGAAATCCGATAACAACAAAGACCCGGAGGGTTGACGTGGCCGTCCCCAAGCGGAAGATGTCGCGGAGCAACACCCGCTCCCGCCGCGCGCAGTGGAAGACCGCCGCGCCCGCGCTCGTGAGCTGCAGCCAGTGCCGGTCGCCGAAGCTGCCGCACGTGGCATGCCCGACCTGCGGCACCTACAACCGCCGACAGGTCATCGAGCCGTCGGCCTGATCACGCCTGCGGTGGCCGGTGAGCCGGCCGGATGCCTCGCATCCGGCCGGGATGACCGTCCACCGTCAAAGGCGTGCGGTGGCGGTTCGCCCGCGACCGTGGTGGGCGCCGGGGTTGCCGCAATCTCCCGGCGTCCACCACGTTTTCGGGCACTTCCCGCGTTCCATCCGCCATCGCGACCATGGTCGTGACGTGCTACGTGACGGCCGGAGATTCCCGTCCGAGGAGGAGACGTGGCCGCAGGTGGAAAGCCCATCGCCGTAGAGGTCGCCAGAGACGAGCTTGAGCGTGTGCTCGCCGTCCGTCTGGACGACGCGCTTCTGGAGCGGGCCCTGACGCACCGCTCGTACGCCTACGAGAACGGTGGCCTGCCCACCAACGAGCGCCTGGAGTTCCTGGGCGACTCGGTGCTGGGCCTGGTGGTCACAGACACCCTGTTCCGTGGCCATCCCGACCTTCCCGAAGGCCAGCTGGCCAAGCTGCGGGCCGCGGTGGTCAACATGCGCGCGCTCGCCGACGTGGCGCGCGCCCTCGACCTGGGCCGTTTCACGCGGCTCGGCCGGGGCGAGGAGGGCACGGGGGGCCGCGACAAGTCCTCCATCCTCGCCGACACCCTGGAGGCGCTGATCGGCGCCGTCTACGTCGACAAGGGGCTCGACGAGGCCTTCCGCGTGGTCCACCTGCTCTTCGACCCGCTGATCAAGCGCTCGGCGTCGCTCGGGGCGGGTCTCGACTGGAAGACCTCGCTGCAGGAGCTGACCGCCTCCGAGATGCTCGGCGTTCCCGAGTACCACGTCGACGAGAGCGGGCCCGACCACGCCAAGTCGTTCACCGCGGTCGTCAGGGTCGGCGGGCAGGAGTTCGGCTCCGGCGCCGGCCGCAGCAAGAAGGAGGCCGAGCAGCAGGCCGCCGAGGCCGCGTGGACCGCGATCCGTGCCCGCAGCGACGCCCAGGCGAAGCTGGAGAAGGCGACCACATAGCCCATGCCCGAGTTGCCCGAGGTCGAGGTCGTCCGGCGCGGGCTCTCGCGCTGGGTGGCCGGCCGCACCATCACCCACGCCGAGGTCCTGCATCCCCGCGCGATCCGCAGGCACGTGCCCGGGGCCGCCGAGTTCTCCGGGAGGCTGGCGGGCCGCACGCTGGTCTCCGCCGAGCGCCGGGGCAAGTACCTGTGGATGCCCCTCGGCGACGCCGAGAGCGCCTCAGAGGGCCCTTCTGGCGGCTCCGGGGGAAATGCGCCGCCCGGCCGCTCTGACGCGCTTCTCGCCCACCTGGGGATGAGCGGCCAGTTGCTGGTCGTGGAGCCCGGCTCCCCGGCCGAGAAGCACCTGCGGGTGCGGCTCGGGTTCGACGACGGCGGGCCTGAGCTGCGGTTCGTCGACCAGCGCACCTTCGGCCACCTGCTGATCGCCTCGCTGGTCACCCTCGGGCGGCCCGTGCCGGAGCACATCGCGCACATCGCGGCCGATCCGCTCGAAGAGGCGTTCGACGACGACGTGTTCGCGACGCGGCTGAGCGCCAGGCAGACCGAGGTCAAGCGGGCGCTTCTCGACCAGTCGCTGATCAGCGGCGTCGGCAACATCTACGCCGACGAGGCGCTGTGGCGGGCCGGGCTGCACGGAGGGACGTCCACCCGGGCCCTGAGCAGGCGGAAGATCGACGAGTTGCTGGCGGCGGTGCGCGCGGTGATGGGGGAGGCGCTCGGCCAGGGCGGCACGTCCTTCGATAGCCTCTACGTCAACGTCAACGGTGAGAGTGGCTACTTCGATCGGTCACTCAACGTGTACGGCAGGCAGGGCGAGCCCTGTGCCCGCTGCGGCGGGCCCGTCCTGCGGGAGGCGTTCATGAACAGGTCTTCGTACAGTTGCCCTCGCTGTCAACCCCGGATTCGGGCATGACCGAGGCTCATGATGCGGGCATGAGTGACATTCGTCTCAACGCTTGGGTGCGGGGCCGGGTCCAGGGAGTGGGTTTCCGCTGGTGGACGCGGTCTCGGGCTCTGGAGCTCGGTCTGGTCGGATCGGCGTCGAATCTCGCCGACGGCCGGGTGGAGGTGGTCGCCGAGGGGCCCCGTGAAGCCTGCGAGAAGCTTCTTGCCCTGCTCAGGGGTGGTGACGCTCCGGGGCGGGTAGATGCAGTGGTGGAGCGCTGGTCACCGGTTCGCGGTGGTTTTGGTGGATTTGTGGAGCGGTAGGCGCTTCCCTTAAACCCACTAAATAGGGTATATTTACATGTCGGGAGTGCCCATTGGTGCATTCATGGGGAGCGTTCAACTTGACCGCCTCCATTGCCGGTGCGACTCTTGATAGGAAACACGCGCACCCCTCCCGCGGCAAGAAGTGCGCGAACCAGTTTGGTCACTCAGCGTGGAGGACCCTTAACCATGGCGAAGGCTCTACTCGGCCACGTCGGCGGTCTTGACCCTCGAATGGTCTCGGAAATGCGCCGTCTCCAGCAGCGAATCCGGGATCTGGAGGCAGAGCTCACAAGGCTCCAGGCCCAGAACGACGCTCTCGCCGCGCAGTCGCGCGATGAGGCGTTCGCTCGTCTGCAAGATCGCGAGCCGGCCCTCACCTGAGAGGTTCCGGTACGGCTACACACTGTCAGGGACGCCCCGCAAAGGCGTCCCTTGTCATTTACCCGGTTTTTCTTTGCCTACTCGTTTCCCGCCGAAGCGGTTGCGAAGCATCGAAGCCGGGTTGAAGCGTCCTCCCTGTGCCGAGCCTGTGCCTGAGCATCGCCGCAAGCGACACTCGAACGGCCCTGAGCCGGTAGTGTGCCCCGCAGGGATCGTCCCAGGGCCTGCAGGCGATCTCGCAGCAGACGGGGAGGTCGGCGCGCGTGTATCTCAAGAACCTCACGCTGCGCGGCTTCAAATCCTTCGCCTCGGCCACCGCGCTGCGCTTCGAGCCCGGCATCACCTGCGTGGTCGGCCCGAACGGCTCCGGCAAGTCCAACGTGGTCGACGCGCTCGCCTGGGTCATGGGTGAGCACAGCGCGAAGTCCCTGCGCGGCGGCAAGATGGAGGACGTCATCTTCGCCGGCACGTCCTCGCGCCCGCCCCTGGGCCGTGCCGAGGTGACGCTGACCATCGACAACACCGACGGCGCGCTCCCCATCGACTACACCGAGGTCACGATCAGCCGGCTGATGTTCCGGTCCGGCCAGAGCGAGTACGCCATCAACGGCGACACCTGCCGGCTCCTCGACATCCAGGAGCTCCTCTCCGACTCCGGCATCGGCCGCGAGATGCACGTCATCGTGGGCCAGGGCCAGCTCGACACCGTGCTCCACGCCGGGCCCGAGGAGCGCAGGGCCTTCATCGAGGAGGCCGCGGGCGTCCTGAAGCACCGCAAGCGCAAGGAGAAGGCGCTGCGGAAGCTCGATGCCATGCAGGCCAACCTCACCCGCGTCCAGGACCTCGCTAACGAGCTGCGCCGCCAGCTCAAGCCCCTGGGCCGCCAGGCCGAGATCGCCAGGAAGGCGGCCGTCATTCAGGCCGACCTGCGCGACGCCCGGCTGCGCCTGCTCGCCGACGACGTCGTACGGCTCCGCACCCACCTCGACCGCGAAGCGGCCGACGAGGCCACGGTGCGCGCCCGGCGCGCCCAGGTCGAGGCCGATCTCGAGCAGGGGCAGGCCCGCGAGGCCGAGCTGGAGGCGGCGGAGAGCGCGGCCCAGCCCCGCCTGGCCACCGCCCAGGAGACCTTCTACCGCCTGGCGGCCCTGAAGGAGCGGCTGCACAGCGTCGAGACCCTGGCCGCCGAGCGGCACCGCCACGCCATCGAGGCCGCCTCCATCGAGCGGCGCGGGCGCGACCCTGAGGACTACGAGCGTGAGGCCGCCGAGGTGGCCGAGCGCGAGGAGGCGCTCAAGGTCGAGCTGGAGCAGACCGAGGAGGTCCTGGAGCAGGCCGTCTGGCGGCGCACCGAGGCCGAGAGCGCGCTCGCGACCGAGGAGAGGCGCCTGGCCGCGGCGGCGAGGCAGGCCGCCGACCGGCGCGAGGGCCTGGCCAGGCTGAGGGGCGAGGTGGCCGCCGTGCGCGGCCGTGCCAGGGCCGCGGAGGAGGAGATCGGGCGCCTGGCCAGGGCCCTCGCGGAGGCGCGGCAGCGCAGCGAGCGGGCGAAGGAGGAGCACGACGCCCAGGAGCTCAGCGAGCCCGCCGGCGACCCGCTCCTCGCCGAGGAGCTGGCGCGGGCCGAGGAGGGCGTCGCCGAGGCCAAGGCCGCGGTCGAGGAGGCCAGGGCCGCCGTCGAGGAGGCCAAGGCGGCCGTGGACGGCCCGAGGAGGGCCTTCGCCGAGGCGCGTTCTGCCATGAGCACGTCACGGGCCGCCGACCAGGAGGCACAGCGGGCGATCGCCGCGCTGGAGGCCCGCCGCGACGCCCTTGAGATGGGTCTTTCCCAGGGCGCGGACGGCGGCGCGGCGCTCCTTTCCGCCGGTCTGTCCGGGGTGCTGGGGCCGCTCGCCACGATGATGACCGTCCAGGCGGGGGCCGAGGTGGCCGTCGCGGCCGTGCTCGGCGCCGCCGCCGAGGCGGTCGCCGTCGAGTCGCTGTCCACCGTCGTCGACGCCGTCGAGCTGCTCCGGGCCGAGGAGGCGGGCAGGGCCGGGCTGGTCATCGCCTCCGACGCCGCCGTCCCGAGGCCCGCCCCGGTCGAGGGTCACCCGTGGGCCGGCGATCTCGTGGTGGTCTCCGACGCGTTCCGCCCGGCCGTTGAGACCCTGCTGTCCGGCGTCGTCGTGGTCGACGACGTCTCCATCGCCAGGAAGCTCGTGGAGGAGCGCCCCGACCTGCGGGCCGTCACCTGGTCGGGCGACCTGGTCGGCGCGTACTTCGCGCACGGCGGGTCGGGCGGCGGCACCTCGGTGCTGCAGGTGCGCACCGCTCTCGACCAGGCGATCGCCGATCTCACCGAGGCGCGCGGCACGGCCGAGCGCACGGCCGCCGCGCTGGCGGAGGCCGCCGAGGCCGAGCGCGCCGCCCAGCAGGCCGTCGAGGCCGCCCAGGCATGGGCCGCCCAGGCGCAGACCGGCGTCAACACCGCCCAGGCCGGGGTGAACACCGCCCAGGGCGTGCTCGATCGCGTGCGCGGCAGGCAGCGCGAGGCCGACCAGCGGGTGGCCGTCGCGGCCAGGCGGCTGGCGCAGCTCGACGCGGCGGCGAAGGCCGCCCGTGACGAGTGCGACCGGCTGGCGAAGAACGTTGTGGCGGCCGAGGAGGCGCGCGACCGCGACCTGGCCGGGGTGGTGGAGCTGGAGGAGCGCCTGGCCGAGGCCGAGTACGCCGACGAGCTCGAGGCCGAGCCGACCACCGAGGCGCGCGACGAGCTGGCCAGTGCCTGCTCGGTCACCCGGCAGGCCGAGATGGAGGCCCGCCTCTCGGTCCGTACGGCTGAGGAGCGGGTCAAGGGCATCGCGGGCCGCGCCGACCAGCTGATGCGGGCGGCCAGGCGCGAGCGCGAGGAGCGGGCGGGGGCCGCGGCCCTGCGGGAGCGGCGCCGCGCCCAGGCCCAGGTGGCCGAGGTGGTGGTCCACGGCGCGGGGCGCGCGCTCGGGGTGCTGGAGGCGTCCCTGGCCCTGGCGGCCGACGAGCGCGACCACGCCGAGCGGGCGCGTGGCGAGATCGACGCGGAGCTCAAGGCCGTGCGCGTGCGCGTCCGCGAGCTGTCCGGCGAGCTCGACAAGCTGGTCAACCGCGTGCACGGCAACGAGGTGGCCCGCACCGAGCAGCGGCTGCGCCTTGAGCAGATGGAGACCCGGGCGATGGAGGAGTACGGCGTCGAGATGGACGCCCTGATCTCCGAGTACGGCCCCGGGCAGCCCGTTCCGCTCGCCGACGGCGAGATGGCGCCCTATGTCCGCGAGGAGCAGGAGAAGCGCGCGAGGGCCGCCGAGAGGCAGATGACCCAGCTCGGCAAGGTCAATCCCCTGGCGCTTGAGGAGTTCGCGGCGCTGGAGGAGCGGCACACCTTCCTCAACTCCCAGCTGGAGGACCTGCGCAAGACCCGGCGCGACCTGCTGACGGTCGTCAAGGAGGTCGACGAGCGGGTGGAGCAGGTCTTCACGGCCGCCTACGAGGACGTCGCGCGCGAGTTCGAGGCGATCTTCGGCCGGGTGTTCCCCGGAGGCGACGGGCGCCTGATGCTGACCGACCCATCCGACATGCTCACCACGGGCGTCGACGTCGAGGCGAGGCCGCCGGGCAAGAAGGTCAAGCGCCTGTCACTGCTCTCGGGCGGCGAGCGTTCGCTGACCGCCGTGGCGTTCCTCATCTCGATCTTCAAGGCGCGCCCGTCCCCGTTCTACGTCATGGACGAGGTCGAGGCCGCGCTCGACGACACCAACACCCAGCGGCTGCTCACCCTCTTCGAGGAGCTGAGGCAGAGCTCGCAGCTCATCGTGATCACCCACCAGAAGCGCACGATGGAGATCGCCGACGCGCTGTACGGGGTGAGCATGCGCGGCGACGGCGTCACGCAGGTGGTCAGTCAGCGCCTCCGCGAGCGCGAGAACGCCTGACGCCCGACGGCGGTGATCGTGGGCGGTCAACCCGACAGGTAAATTAGTAAATATCGGTATATCCGGCGCGGCGTGGGCGAGCCCGGGCGTGAGCACGGCCGGTTGTCTGGAAAACTGACATCTTGTGGATGGGTACCTCGGCATCATCGTGATCGTCCTGCTCGTCGCGTTGCTCGCGGCGGGTGGCATGTTCCTGCTCTTCCGGCCCAGGGAGAGGCACGCTCCGCCGGTCAGGCCGCCGGAGGCGCCGACGCTCCCTGAGCGGGAACAGGCCCCGACCACCGGCGTCGTCGAGGACGACGCCGCCACGACCACCGTCCCTCCGCCCGCCAAGCCGGTCGAGCCCATGGCTCCCGTGGCGCCGGAGATCGAGATCCCGCCGCCCTCGGCCGGCCGCATGGTGCGGCTGCGCGCCCGGCTGGCCCGTTCCCAGAGCGCGCTCGGCAAAGGGCTGCTGGAGCTCCTCTCCCGCGACCGCCTGGACGACGACGCCTGGGACGAGATCGAGGACATGCTGATCACCGCCGACGTGGGCGTCGCGCCCACCCGGGCGATGGTCGAGGAGCTGCGCACCAAGGTCAAGGTGCTCGGCTCCCGCGGCGACGGCGAGGTGCGGGCGCTGCTCCGCGAGCAGCTGCTCATCCAGATCGGCGCCGACATGGACCGCACGCTGCACACCGCGCCCCACGGTGAGCGGCCCGCCGTCGTGCTCGTGGTCGGCGTCAACGGCACCGGCAAGACCACGACCACCGGCAAGCTCGCCCGCGCGCTCATCGGCGACGGCCGCAAGGTGCTCCTCGGCGCGGCCGACACCTTCCGTGCCGCCGCCGCCGACCAGCTCCAGACCTGGGGCGAGCGCGTCGGCGCCGAGGTCGTGCGCAAGGACGAGGGCGCCGACCCGGCTTCGGTGGCCTTCGACGCCGTGAGCAAGGGCATCGAGGACAAGGTCGACACCGTGATCGTCGACACCGCCGGCCGCCTGCACACCAAGACCGGCCTGATGGACGAGCTGGGCAAGGTCAAGCGGGTCATCGAGAAGAAGGCCACGGTCGACGAGGTTCTGCTCGTGCTCGACGCCACCACGGGCCAGAACGGCCTGCGGCAGGCGCAGGTGTTCGCCGAGGTGGTGAACATCACCGGCATAGTCCTGACCAAGCTCGACGGCACGGCCAAGGGCGGCATCGTGATCTCGGTCCAGCGCGAGCTGGGAGTCCCGGTCAAGCTCGTGGGGCTCGGTGAGGGCCCCGACGACCTGGCCCCGTTCGACGCCGAGGTCTTCATCGACGCCATCCTCGGCGACTGATCCGATGCCCCTGGGAGGCTAACGGACGGCGCCAGAGCCTGCGGCCCGCCTCAGAACGTGAGGAAGGCGCGGAGCTCGCCGAGCGGGGGCTCGATGTCGATGCCCCGTTCGGCGAGCCAGCCGTCGTCGCCGTACGTGCAGCGGTAGCGCTCGCCGCCGTCACAGATGAGGGTCACCACGCTGCCCCGCTCGCCGCTCGCGCGCATCTCCTTGATCAGCTGGACGGCCGCGGCGACGTTCGTGCCGGTCGAGCCGCCGACGTCGCGGCCGGTCACCTCGCGGACCCATCGCATGGCGGCGATCGAGGCGGCGTCCGGCACCTGGATCATGCGGTCGATGACCGTGGGCAGGAATGAGGGCTCCACCCGGGGGCGGCCGATCCCCTCGATGCGCGAGCCGGAGGCGGTCACGCCGGCGTCGCCCTCGGTCCACGACGGGTAGAACGCCGACCCGTCCGGGTCGACCACGGCCAGGCGCGTCTGGTGGCGGCGGTAGCGGATGTAGCGGCCGATCGTGGCGGAGGTGCCACCCGTGCCCGCGCCCACGACGATCCACGCGGGTTCCGGATGCCGCTCCAGGGACATCTGCTGGTAGATGCTCTCGGCGATGTTGTTGTTGCCCCGCCAGTCCGTGGCGCGCTCGGCGTAGGTGAACTGGTCCATGAAGTGGCCGCCGGTCTCCTCCGCCAGGCGGCGGGACTCCTCGTAGATCGCTCCCGGCTCGTCGACCAGCCGGCACTTGCCGCCGTAGAACTCGATGAGCGCGATCTTCTCCGGGGACGTGGAGGCGGGCATCACCGCGACGAACGGCAGGCCGAGCATGCGGGAGAAGTACGCCTCGCTGACCGCCGTGGATCCGCTGGAGGCCTCGATGACGGTCGTGGAGGGGCCGATCCAGCCGTTGGCCAGGCCGTACAGGAACAGGGAACGGGCCAGGCGGTGCTTGAGCGAGCCGGTGGGATGCACCGATTCGTCTTTGAGGTAAAGCTCGATCCCCCATCTGGGCGGCAGAGGGAAAACATGCAGGTGGGTGTCGCAGCTGCGGTTGGCGTCGGCCTCCACCGTGCGGATCGCCTCTGACACCCACGCTCGCGTTGTCGGATCATGCCTGTCCACGTACTTCATGGCTCTACGCTATCGCTTGCCCGATCTATGTGACCCTTACCACACTTTCTCACCTTTTGGGTGTTGTCTGTTACTATAATGAGACTTGTCCGGCCTCGGGTGTGAAGTAGCCACCCCGGGCCAATCGCTTCAAGGCCCTCCTGACCAGCTAATACCCTTAACGTCACCCTTATAGGTGAACCGTGAGCATGTGATCAGCCGTCAGATGGAGTAAAGCGGTTACCGAGCCTGCATGGGTTCATGCCGGATGGGTAACGGGGGACAGCAGGCATGAGGGGGATGAGATGATCTCGATGACCGAACAGCAGCGGCAGGCATGGTTCGAGCGCGACGTCATGCCCGTGACGAACCAGCTCTACGCGTCTGCCATGCGCCTCACACGCAACACCGCTGACGCGGAGGACCTGGTGCAGGAGACCGTCGCCAAGGCGTACACGTCCTACCACCAGTTTCGCCCGGGTACGAACCTGAAGGCGTGGCTGCACCGCATTCTGACCAACAACTTCATCAACGACTACCGCAAGCAGCAGCGGTCGCCGAAGCTGTCGGCCGCCGAGGACATCGAGGACTGGCAGCTCGCGGCGGCCGAGTCGCACATGTCGACGGGCCTGCGGTCCGCGGAGACCGAGGCGCTGGAACAGCTTCCCGACACCGTCGTGATGAACGCTCTGCGGGCGCTTCCGGAGGATTTCAAGGTCGCGGTGTACCTCGCCGACATCGAGGGTTTCGCGTACAAGGAGATCGCCGAGCGCATGGGCACGCCCATCGGCACCGTCATGTCCCGCCTGCACCGTGGCCGCCGCCAGCTCAAGACCATGCTGGAGGGCTACGCCCACGAGGAGGGCGCCCTACGCCCGTCCCCCCAGTTCCAGGCGGCCTGACACCGCCCGGCTGACGAAGAAGGGCCGGTACGGCGTCGCCGTGCCGGCCCTTTCTCGTTACCGCGCACGGCCGCCGAGATTGATCTCATATAGACGTACACCTGGCCCTGTGCCTACGGTGCTCGCCATGACGACACGGAGATTGATCTCAAGCGGTTCCACCTTCGAGCAGGAGGTCGGCTACTCGCGCGCGGTGGTCGACGGCGACTGGGTGCACGTATCCGGGACCACCGGGTTCGACTACCGGTCCATGACGATCTCCGAGGACATCGTGGACCAGGCCGAGCAGTGCTTGAGCAACATCGAGGACGCGCTGAAAGAGGCGGGATGCTCCTTCGCGGACGTGGTGCGGGTGCGCTACATGCTGCCTGACCCGGCCGATTTCGAGCCCTGCTGGCCGGTGCTGCACCGGTACTTCGGCGATGTACGACCGGCGGCCACGATGCTGGTCTGCGGCCTGTCGGACCCCCGGATGCGCATCGAGATCGAGGTGACGGCGCACCGCGTCCCGGCGGCCTGATCATGAGGCCGGAGCGCGGTGGGACGATCTCCCCGCGCTCCGGCCGTCCGAAGGCTCCTACGGGCTTCTACGCGGAGGCGATCAGGGCGACGGCGCCGAGGGCGAGCCCGACACCCACCGCCTGCACGGTGTTGAGACGCTCCCCGAGCACGTACCGGGCGAGCAGCAGCGTGCTGGCGGGATACAGCGACACGAGCACCGCCACCAGGGCGAGCAGCCCGCGCTGGGACGCCAGCAGGTACAGGACGTTGGCCACCATGTCGAGGACCCCGGCGGCGATGATCGTGGGCAGTGAGCCCTTCCCCGGCCGCAGCGTACGGCGGGTCGACAGCGCCAGGAGGACGACCACGATCACCGAGGCGAGACGGGCGCCGAACAGCGGCCACATGCCGGTGTCCTCGGGCACCTGCTTGAGCAGGACGAAGAACCCGCCGAACCCGAGGCCCGAGGCCAGGGACTGCACGATCGGGGCGAGCGCGGCCCGGCCCCCGGCGCTTCCCGAGTCGCGGCCGACGAGGACCACGGCGGCCAGCGCCACCACCACCCCGCCCAGTGCGAGCGGCTCGGGCCGCTCGCCCATCAGCAGGCCGACCAGCACGGGCAACGCCATCGACATGGTGGCGGTCGTGGGCGCGACCACCGACATCACGCCGCCGGCGAGCGCCCGGTAGAACAGGATGACGGCGAGCCCGCCGGACAGGCCGGCCGCCAGGCCCCAGGCGATCGCGCCGAAGCTCGGCGTACCGGGCAGCAGGGGCAGCAGGGGCAGCACGAAGATCAAGCCCGTGAGCTGGGTCAGCATGACCACGGCGAGCACTCGGGAGCGCCGGGTGGCGAGGCCGCCGAAGAAGTCGGCCGTGCCGTAGATCACGGCACAGGTCGTCGCCAGTACGATCGCCGTCATTCCCGCTCACCCCCATTGGATTGCACTGTTAGAGCAATATATTGGGATAATCCATTGCACACAAATGTCACTACACTGCACTCATGCCGGACCCGGAGACCATCACGGCCGCGATCGCCAACAACGTCCGCGCCCAGCGCGCCCACCGGGGGCTGACTCTCGACGCGCTCGCGGCCCGCTCGGGTGTGAGCCGCGGGATGCTCGTCCAGATCGAGCAGTGCCGCACCAACCCGAGCGTGACCACGCTGACGCGCATCGCCGACGCGCTCGGGGTGACGGTCGCCCGGCTGGTGGAGGTCTCCGACACCCCGGTCGTCCGGGTCGTCCACGCCTCGGACGTCGTCACCCTGTGGCGGAGCGACAAGGGCGGCTCGGCGCGGCTCCTGGTCGGATCGGACGCCCCCGCGATCCTGGAGCTGTGGGACTGGACTCTGGCGCCGGGGGAGTACCACGACGGCGACGCCCACCCGGCCGGCACGCGCGAGATGCTGACCATCCTCGAAGGGGAGCTCACTCTCTCGGTGTACGGCCGCAGCCACGTCGTGGGCCGCGACGAGGCCGTGCTGTTCAGCGCCGACCGGCCGCACCGCTACGCCAACGAGGGTGAGGCGGCGCTCCGCTTCATCATGGTCGTCACCGAGCCGCGAGGGACCCTCGACCAGTAGGACGACCCCATGTGCGCGATCGGTTTCTCACGGTCACATCACGTCTCGCTCACGGTGGTGCAAAGCTCTGCCCAATGCGGGTACATCATCGGTGTGTGTGCGCTGAAGGCTTACCGCTCTGGCCGACCGGACGTCGCCGGGAGGTGGTCAGGTGACTGACTCCCGCGCGGCGATGGCGAAACTCCGCGTGGAACTCGTCGGCTTGGGGGTGACAGACGCATACGAAGTATGCGATGACGCCATTCTTTCTGTCTGGATCGGGCTGGTCGTCACGTTTCGTGATGGCTTTTACCGTTGGCAGGAGGGAGTGGTGAAACGTCGGCACCTGGGTACAGATCCGGTCGGATGCGCCATTCGGGTGGCGCGTCGTTACGCGGAGTTGCACGCCGACGCTCCTCCCTGGTGGGACGAGCTGGCCAAGACTCTGCGAGGGGAAGCGGCCGAGAACTACCCGTGACCCCTGCCGCGTTTCGGGGGGAGCGTGCGAGTGGCTGTTCTTCGCGTGGGAGGCCTGTGGCTGTCGCTCCCGATCGCGATCTCGATGGTCCTCGGACTGTCGGGATGCGGCGAGGTGGTGGCGCCCGTCCAGCAGGGCCGTAAGGACGACGTCGTCCGGGTGCGGAAGTCGGCGCCCGTCCGCCTCGCGGTCGATCCCGCGCTCCTGGCCGCGCGGGTGATCGCCCAGCAGCCGGGATGGCCGGGGACCCGCCCGATCGTGGCGCCGCCCCAACGCTCCATACGGTGCGGCCAGGTCAAGTGCGTGGCGCTGACCTTCGACGACGGCCCGTTCGACTACACCGGCAAGGTCCTCGACATGCTCGCGGAGAACCACGCCAAGGCGACGTTCTTCGTGGTAGGGCAGATGGTGAACCCCCAGACCCTGCCCTACCTGCGCCGCATGGTCTCCGAGGGGCACGAGCTGGGCAACCACTCCTGGGACCACCCGTCGCTCACCTCGCTGTCCCACGACGCGCTGCGCGGCCAGCTGGAGCGCACCCAGCAGCTGGTCAAGGACACCACCGGGGCCACGATGCGCCTGCTGCGCCCGCCGTACGGCGCGACGAACGCCGCGGTCGCGCAGGAGGCCGCGCACGAGGGGCTGGCGCAGATCCTCTGGGATCTCGACACGCTCGACTGGCGGGACAGGAACAGCGCCCTGGTCGTCAAGCGGGCCTCCGTGGCGAGGCCGGGCTCGATCGTGCTGATGCACGACATCCACAAGACCACGGTCGAGGCCGTGCCCGGCCTGCTGCGCGAGCTCACGGCCAAGGGCTACACCTTCGTGACCGTGTCGGAGCTGTACGGGGCCCGGGGCCTCACCCCGGGCAGGAGCTACACGGGTGAGGCGGGCGAGCCGGAGCTGGAGAAGAAGCGCCGCTGAGCAGGCACGGCCCGCGTCTCCCCGGACGCGAGCCGTACGGACCGCCGGATGGATCGTCACATCCGGGAGTGGGAGGCGGCTTGAACCTGACTTGCCGCCGCCCGCCAACTGGGGCGAGCGGCGACTTCGGGAACGCCGGAACGTTCAGCTGCCGCGCTTGGCGCGGGCGGCGGAGCGGCCGCGGATGGCGGCGTCGAGCACGACCTTGCGGATGCGCACGGTCTCCGGAGTGATCTCCACGCACTCGTCCTCGCGGCAGAACTCCAGTGCCTGCTCCAGCGAGAGCACGCGCGGCGGGATGAGCTTCTCGGTCTCATCACTGGTGGAGGAGCGCATGTTGGTGAGCTTCTTCTCCTTGGTGATGTTGACGTCCATGTCGTCGGAACGGGAGTTCTCCCCGACGATCATGCCCTCGTAGACCTCGGTGGTCGGCGAGACGAACAGCGTGCCGCGCTCCTGGAGGTTCATCATGGCGAACGCGGTCACCACGCCCGCCCGGTCGGCCACCAGCGAGCCGTTGTTGCGGGTGCGCAGCTCGCCGAACCACGGCTCGTAGGCCTCGAAGACGTGGTGGACCAGGCCGGTGCCGCGCGTCTCGGTGAGGAACTCGGTGCGGAAGCCGATCAGGCCTCGGGCGGGGACCACGAACTCCATGCGGATCCAGCCGGTGCCGTGGTTGGTCATGTGCTCCATGCGGCCCTTGCGGACCGCGAGCAGCTGGGTGATAGCGCCGAGGTACTCCTCGGGGGCGTCCACCGTGAGGCGCTCGACCGGCTCGTGCAGCTTGCCGTCGATGGTCTTGGTGACGACCTGCGGCTTGCCGACGGTCAGCTCGTAGCCCTCGCGGCGCATCTGCTCGACCAGGATGGCGAGCGCGAGCTCGCCACGGCCCTGGACCTCCCAGGTGTCGGGACGGTCGGTGGTGAGCACGCGCAGCGAGACGTTGCCGACGAGCTCCTTGTCGAGCCGGTCCTTGACCATGCGGGCGGTGACCTTGGAGCCCTTGACCTTGCCCACCAGCGGGCTGGTGTTGGTGCCGATGGTCATCGAGATCGCCGGCTCGTCGACCGTGATGAGCGGCAGCGGGCGCGGGTCGTCGGGGTCGGCCAGCGTCTCGCCGATCATGATGTCGGGGATGCCCGCGATGGCGATGATGTCGCCGGGGCCGGCCTGCTCGGCGGGCTTGCGCTCGAGCGCGTCGGTCATCAGCAGCTCGCTGATCTTCACCCGCTGGATGGTGCCGTCGGTGCGGCACCAGGCGACCTGCTGGCCCTTCTTGATGGTGCCCTGGTGGACGCGGCACAGGGCGATGCGGCCGAGGTAGCTGGAGGCGTCCAGGTTGGTGACGTGGGCCTGGAGCGTCGCGGAGGGGTCGTACACCGGCGCCGGGATCGTCTTGGTGATCGTCTCGAACAGCGGCTCGAGGTCCTCGGAGTCGGGCATGCCGCCGTCCTCGGGACGGTTCAGGCTGGCCCGGCCCGCCTTGGCGGAGGCGTAGACGATCGGGAAGTCGATCTGCTCCTCGGTGGCGTCGAGATCCATGAAGAGCTCGTACACCTCGTCGACGACTTCCTTGATGCGGGCGTCCGGCCGGTCGACCTTGTTGATGCACAGGATGACCGGCATCTTGGCGGCGAAGGCCTTGCGCAGGACGAACCGGGTCTGCGGCAGCGGGCCCTCGGAGGCGTCGACCAGCAGCACGACGCCGTCGACCATCGACAGGCCGCGCTCGACCTCACCGCCGAAGTCGGCGTGGCCGGGGGTGTCGATGATGTTGAGGGTCATGCCGGCGTGCTTGACCGCGGTGTTCTTGGCGAGAATGGTGATGCCCTTCTCGCGCTCCAGGTCGTTGGAGTCCATGACTCGCTCGTCGACGTCCTGGTTGGCGCGGAACGCCCCGGACTGCCAGAGCATGGCGTCCACGAGCGTGGTCTTGCCATGGTCGACGTGCGCGATGATCGCGATGTTCCGCAGGTCGTCGCGGCTGTTCAAAGGCATGATGGAGTCTCGCTCAAGGTCGTGGAGGCCGGCCGCGGACACTGCGGCCTCCACCATTTTAGTTGATCGCTGTTACCACCACGTGCCGGGCCTGCGCAAAGAGGGGCAATTCCGGCCAATTTCACAGTTTTGTGGCCTACCCATCGCACACACGATGACCAGGGGTGGAACGCGGACAACGAAGATCACGGCATCGGCCGCAGATGGTCAAGGAATGCGCACTTTGGACTAACAGCGCCATGCCGGGGCAGACCTGCCAGCATGGTGGACGAAGGACTGACGCGACTCGCCGCCTCCGCACGCCCGGCCGCCGAGCCTGTCGGCCAGTACCCGTGCGGGCGGCAGATGGGACACCGCTGCCGCCTCGCCGTATGGGCACTCGTGCTCGGCGCCTTCGTGACCGGATGCGTCACGCCGGTGGCGGCCAAGGCCGAAACCCCCGCAGCCCAGGCGGCCTCTCCGTGGCACACCGCTTCGAACTGTGCGGACGCGGCCCCGAATAAGCTCACTCCATGCCTCTTGCCGCAGCATTCCCCGCGACGCTGATCACGAAGGACGGTGTGCGGATCGACGCGGCGCACACCCCCTCGCGAGGCGACACCGACCTCGGCATCGTCATCGCCCACGGGTTCACCGGTTCCTGGCGTGAGGGGACGACGCGGCGCATCGCGCACGTGCTGAGCGGCTTCGGCGGCGTCGTGGCGTTCGACTTCCGCGGCCACGGCAGGTCGGGGGGCCTTTCCACGGTCGGGGACGCCGAGGTCCTCGATCTCGACGCGGCCGTGGGGCACGCCCGTTCCATCGGTTACACCCGCGTGGCGACCGTCGGCTTCTCGATGGGCGCCGCGGTGGCCGTACGCCACGCGGCCCTGCACGGGGGGACGGACGCGGTGGTGGCCGTGAGCGGCCCCGCCCGCTGGTACTACCGGGGCACCCGGCCGATGCGGCAGGTCCACTGGGCCATCGAGAGGGCGTCCGGGCGCTTCGCGGCGCGGCTGGCCAAGCGCACCCGCATCCAGTCGGGGAAGTGGGACCCGGTGCCGCTCGCGCCGTACGAGGCGGTCGAGCGCATCTCGCCCACGCCGCTGCTGATCGTCCACGGCGACACCGACTCCTTCTTCCCCCTGGAGCACGCCCACCAGCTCTTCGACGCCGCCCGCGAGCCGAAGGAGCTGTGGATCGAGCCGGGCTTCGGCCACGCGGAGTCGTCCGCCACCCCCGACCTCATCAGGCGCATCGGCGGGTGGATCTCCCGCGTGCCCGAGGGCGACGAGAGCGACGAGGGCCCCCGGCCTGCGGGGACGCACGCCGCCGGTTAACCGCCCATTCCTGGGGCATCGGTCCCGGACATCATCACCTTTTTCCGGGCACAGGGGGGTGCGCCAGTGATCCTGGTCGTCAACGCGGGATCCTCGTCGGTGAAGTACCAGCTCATCGACCTCGACGGGCCTACCCGGATCAAAGAGGGCAAGATCGGGCGCATCGGCGAGCCCGGGTCGGACGTCCCCGACCACGAGGCGGCCCTCATGCGCGTGGCGGACGAGGTCTCCATGGACTCCGCCGGCCTGACCGCCATCGGCCACCGGGTCGTCCACGGCGGGCCCTCCTTCAGCGGGCCCGCATTGATCACCGACGACGTGGTCAAGCAGATCGAGGAGGCCGTCCCGCTGGCTCCTCTCCACAATCCCTCGAACCTCGCGGGCATAGAGGTCATGCGCCGGCTCCGGCCCGACCTGTCGCAGGTCGCCGTCTTCGACACCGCGTTCCACAGCACGATCCCGCCCGCCGCCCGGACGTACGCGATCGACCGCGAGGTGGCGGAGCGCTTCGGCGTGCGCCGGTACGGGTTCCACGGCACCTCCACCGCGTACGTCTCGCGCGCGGCGGCGGCGCTCGTAGGCAAGCCCGACGCCGCCAACGTGATCGTCCTGCACCTGGGCAACGGCGCGAGCGCCTCGGCGATCTCCGGGGGGCGGTGCGTGGACACCTCCATGGGCATGACGCCACTGGAAGGCCTGGTCATGGGCACCCGGTCGGGAGACCTGGACCCGGCGATCATCTTCCATCTGATCCGCGGCGGCATGACGCCGGACGAGGTCGAGTCGATGCTCATCCACCGCGGCGGCCTGCTCGGGCTCTGCGGCGACAACGACATGCGGACGGTCATGGAGCGCGTGGAGTCGGGCGACGAGGAGGCCGCCCTGGCCTACAACGTGTACATCCACCGGCTCAGGAAGTACATCGGCGCCTACTGCGCGGTCCTCGGCGAGGTGGACGTGATCGCCTTCACCGGCGGGGTGGGCGAGAACTCCGCTCTGGTCAGGCGCGACGTGCTCACGGGCCTCGAACCGATGGGCATCCGGCTGGACCCGCTCCGCAACGTGTCGGTCAAGGAGGCCCGGCTGGTCTCCGCCGACGACTCCGCCGTGGGCGTCGCCGTCGTGCCGACCGACGAGGAGCTGGAGATCGCCAGGGAAACTTCCGCTTTACTGGCGCGAACCAAATCCGAGTAAATGTCGTCTACCTCCAAAGGAGGTATGAGATCCACCAGGAGAATTCCAGACCCGGGCATGTCTCTTGGCGGGGGCGATCTCGGACATCCTTGTATTGCGGGACCGTCGCCCAGCGACGCGGGGGCGCGCTGGGCGGCGGTTGCGCACTCGTCTCAGCCCAGGCGGGCGATCGACTTGTACTCCAGGTACGACGACAGGCCCTCGGGGCCGAGCTCGCGGCCGACGCCGCTGGCCTTGTACCCGCCGAACGGCGCCGACGGCTCCATGGTGTTCATCATGTTGACGCCGTACGTGCCGGTGCGGACCTGGCGGGCGACGTCCATGCCGTGGTCGGTGTCGGAGGTCCACACCGTGCCGGACAGGCCGTAGTCGCTGTCGTTGGCGATACGGATGGCGTCGGCCTCGTCCTGGTACTCGATCACCGAGAGCACGGGGCCGAAGATCTCCTCGCGGGCGATGCGCATGTCGTTGGAGACGCCGGCGAAGACGGTCGGCGCGACGTACCAGCCGCGGTCGAAGGGCCGGTCGAGACCGCCGATGACCGGCTTCGCACCCTCCTCGATGCCGAGCCTGATGTAGCCCTCGACCCGCTCCTGCTGGCGCTTGGCCACCAGCGGGCCGATGCCGGTGGTGGGCTCCGACGGGTCGCCGACCCGCTGGCCGCCGACCATGTCCGCCACGGCCTGCAGCACCTCGTCGTACCGCGAGGAGGAGGCGAGGATGCGGGTCTGGGCCACGCACGCCTGGCCGTTGTTCATGAGGGACGCGATCGAGAGGAACCCCATGGCCGCGCCCAGGTCGCAGTCGTCCAGGACGATCGCGGCCGACTTGCCGCCGAGCTCCAGGCTGCAGCGCTTCAGCTGCTCGCCGCAGATCCCCGCGATGCGGCGGCCGGCGGCCGTTGACCCGGTGAAGGCGACCTTGTCGACGCCCGGGTGCGAGACCAGGTGCTCGCCCGCCTCGCGGCCCGCGGCCACGATGTTGACGACGCCGTCCGGGATGCCCGACTCCTTGACCATCTCCGCGAGGAGGTAGGAGTCGAGGGGGGTCTCGGGGGCGGGCTTGACCACGACCGTGCACCCGGCGATCAGTGCGGGGGCGAGCTTGGTCATGATGACGAACTGCGGCACGTTCCACGGCACCACGGCCGCGACGACGCCGACCGGCTCGCGCCGCACGGTAACCGGGCCGAACATGCCCGGGCGCTCGTCCTCTACCGCGAAGGTCTTTCCCAGCTCGCTGAAGTACTGGAGCATGCCGAGCGGCTGCGGGGCCTGGGCGAGCTGCGAGAAGGTGATGGGGCTGCCCATCTCCAGCGTGATGATGTCGGCCATCTCGGCCTGGCGGGCGGCGTACAGCCCGGCCAGCCTGCCGACCACCTCGGCGCGCTCGGCCATGGACATCCTCGGCCACGGTCCGTGGTCGAAGGCCTGGCGGGCGGCGGCCACCGCCCTGTCCATGTCGGCGGGGGTGCCGTCGGGCACCCGCCCGACGACCTCCTCGGTGTGGGGGGAGATGACGTCGATCGTCGCCGTGCCCGCGGGGGCAACCCAGTCGCCCCCGATGAAAAGACGGTCGTGCTGAAGCATGTGTCTGCCTCCTGGTCGGGCGGGCCGGGTCTGTACTTGACCGAATGCTTGCTTGTTTTAGTCTTGCCGCCGAGGGCCGGGCTCACAAGGGCCGCATCGCCCGGTCGCTGAGACAGAATCATGTTCTGTCCCTGTTGGCAAGAGTCGCGGACTCCCGGGAGCGTCGCTCGGTGAGATCGGCCGCCCGGACGCCGGAGCCGGTTCCCCCCGGGCGATCGGCGCGGATGTCGTCCGCCGCCGGGAAATCAGGCGGGTTCCATTGTCGGGAAACCCGCGTCCTGGATCTTCCTAAAGTGGTAGATAGTTCGCTAAGTGTGTGTAGGTTCTTCCGATCGTGTGACAGCTCCGAAGATCGGCTTCTATAGTTCGGGGCGTCTGGAGTGGGGAGGGCTGATGCGATCAGGCCGTGTCATGGGGCTGGCCGCCGTCCTCGTCGGCCTGTTCTCGGTGCTGGCCATGCCGGCCGCCGAGGCCAAGCCCAGCCCCCAGGCCCAGCTCAACAAGCTCACCAAGCAGGCGGCCGACCTGCAGAAGGCCTACCGAGGCCAGATCCAGAGCCTGGAGGACACCCGCGACGCCGCGCAGAAGGCCGGCGAGCGGGTCAAGAAGCTCCGGGCCAACCTGGCCGACGCAGAGGAACAGGTCGCGCAGTTCTACCGGAACTCCTATATGTCGGGCACGATCGACGGCCCGAAGGTGTTCACGTTCAGCGGTGACCCCGACACGATCCTCGGGCAGGCCGCCACCGTCACCTACCTCGCCGAGGAGAAGAACCAGCGGCTGAAGCGCATCGGCACGCTGGTCAAGGAGTCGAAGGCCGCCAAGGCGGAGGCCGACGACAAGATCGTCGATCTCAAGAAGGAGATCAGGCAGCTCCAGTCGAAGAAACAGGACGTCGAGCAGCTGCTCAAGAAGTTCGGGTTCCAGACGCCCGGCTCGGCCAGCGGGCTGACCGCGCGCATGGTGAGCGTCCGGGCCCTCATCATGCAGAACTTCCCGATGCCGTTCAGCGTCGGATGCCTGCGTTCCGGCGACCCCGGCGAGCATGGCAAGGGCCGCGCCTGCGACTTCATGATGAGCACGGGCGGCCGCATGCCCGACGCCGCGTCGGTCGCCCGAGGGGACGCCCTCGCCCAGTGGTGCATCGAGAACGGCCGTCAGATCGGCATCATGTACATCATCTGGCGGCAGCGTTACTACGACATCCGCACGGGCGCGGGCTGGCGGCAGATGTCCGACCGGGGCGGCATCACCGCCAACCACTACGACCACGTGCACGTGTCGGTCTTCTAGCCGTCCCGGCAGGTCACGGCAGCGGGTGGGTGGCGATGCGCTCCCTCAGCCAGTGGTACGACGCCTTGGGCGTGCGCTTCTGGGTGGCGAAGTCGACGTGCACCAGGCCGAACCTCTGGTTGAACCCCTCCGCCCACTCGAAGTTGTCCATGAGCGACCACACGTAATAGCCCCGCACGTCCACGCCCTCGGCGATCGCGGCGCGGATGGCCCCGATGTGGCCGTCGAGGAAGGCGATGCGCGCCTGGTCGTCCACCGCGCCGTCCTGGCCGGGCTCGTCCGCCAGCGAGCAGCCGTTCTCGGTGACGTACACCGGCGGCAGCGCGTCGCCGTACCGGGCCCTGAGCCCCAGCAGCAGCTCGCGCAGGCCGTCGGGGACGACGGGCCAGCCGAAGGCCGTGGTGGGGTAGCCGCTGACGCCCGCGTCCTCGAACGGCAGCGGCGCGGAGTCCGGCCCCGGGGCGGGGGCGGCGATGCGCGTCGGGTTGTAGTAGTTGATGCCGAGGCCGTCCAGGGGCTGGGCGATGACCTCCAGGTCACCGTCCCGGACGACGTCCAGCGTGGACACCCCGTATGCCGACAGGTCCGGATATTTGCCGAGAAGGAGTGGGTCGTTGAACAGCCTGTTGTGGAGGGTGTCGTACGCCTCGGCGGCCCGGTGGTCCTCGGCCGAGCCGGACGCGGGCCAGACGGGCGTGCAGTTGTTGGTGATGAGCACCCGCTCGGCCCCGTGCGCCCGCAGCGCCTGCGCGGCGAGGCCGTGGCCGAGCAACTGGTGATGGGCGGCGGGCAGGGCGTCGAGGAACAGCGTCCTGCCGGGGGCGTGGGTGCCGAGGGCGTAGCCGAACACCATGTGGATGAACGGCTCGTTGAGCGTGATCCACATCGGGACCCGATCGCCGAGACGCTCCGCCAGGATGCCCGCGTAGTCCGCCAGGTGGTGGGACGTGTCGCGGTTCAGCCAGCCGCCCCGGTCCTCCAGGGCCTGGGGCAGGTCCCAATGGAAGATCGTGGCCGCCGGCACGATGTCCTTCGCGCACAGCTCGTCGACCAGCCGGTCGTAGAAGGCGAGCCCCGCCTCGTTGGGCTTCCCCCGTCCCTCGGGCTGGATTCTCGGCCACGAGATCGAGAAGCGATAGGAGTTCACCCCCAGAGAACCCATGAGCGTGACATCCTCTGACCACCTGTTGTAATGGTCGCACGCGACGTCTCCGGTGTGACCGTCCCTGATCCGGCCGGGCTCGTGAGCGAAGGTGTCCCATATGGACGGTCCCCTGCCGTCCTCCGCCACGGCGCCCTCGATCTGGTAGGAGGCGGTAGCCGTACCCCAAAGGAACATGGTGACCTCCGCTGATATGAGTGAAACTCATGTTAAGCCCAGTAAACCGATTTGGGAGGATGATGGAGGGATGACGAACGTCTCCGCAGGGACGCTCCGCCGCCGTCCCGCTCAGCGCCGCAGTGTCGAGCGGGTCGAGCGGATGCTGGACGAATGCGCCCGGCTCCTCGACGAGGTGGGGTACGACGCGCTGACCACGAAGGAAGTGGCCCGCAAGGCAGAGGTGCCGATTGGCACGTTCTACCAGTTCTTCCCCGACAAGCAGGGGCTGGTGCGGGCGCTCGCGCTCCGCAACCTCGACGCGTTCCTGGCCAGGCTCACCGCCAAGCTGGGCGCGGCCCGCATCTCCGTCTGGACCGACGCCGTCGACCTCGCGGTGGACGAGTTCGTGGCGATGAAGCGCACCACCCCGGGGTTCGCCATCGTCGACTTCGGCGAGGTGCTGCCGACCCCCGACGGGCCGCCGCTCAAGGGCACCAACCGCCTGCTGGACGCCGCACTGGAGAACAACGTCGTCGTCGCCGACCGGCTCCGCGCGCTCACCATCGACCTTCTCGGAGCGCCGAGCGGCCCCGGCCTCGACCGTGCGCTGGTCGTGGCCGTGGAGGCGGCCGACGCCGTGCTCAAGCTGGCCTTCCGCGCCCATCCCGAGGGCGACCCCGACCTGATCGCCGAGTGCAGGCGGCTGGTCCGCCGCTACCTGGCCGACCACCTGCCCGAGCTGTGAGCCGGGCGGCCCCGTGATCAGGCCGGTGTCACCAGGGCACTGTGATCAGGCCAGCCACGTTCCTTCATCGCGCTTCAGGCACGGGCGCGGGGGGATCAGACCTGGGTCGGGGCCCCCTTCCTCTCGCCGGTCGCGCTGTAGGCGCTGGCCTGGATGTTGTACAGGTCGGCGTAGATGCCGTCATGGATCATGAGCTGGTCGTGGGTGCCCTGCTCCACGACCTTGCCGTGGTCGAGGACGTAGATGCGGTCGGCGTAGCGCACGCTGGCCAGGCGGTGGGTGATGAGCAGGACGGTGCGGCCGTCGGCGTGCCTGCGGATCCGCTCGAAGAGCGCGTGCTCGGCGCGGGCGTCCAGCGCGGCCGTCGGCTCGTCGCAGATCAGCAGCGGCGCGTCGCGGTAGAAGCCCCGGGCCACCGCGATGCGCTGCCACTGGCCGCCCGAGGGCTCGTGCCCGTCCTTGAACCGGCGGTCGAGCATGGTGCGGTAGCCGTGCGGCAGCTCGGCGACCACCTGGTCCGCTCCCGCCACCTCCGCCGACGCGAGCAACGCCTCCTCGCCCTTCTCGAGGCCCATGGAGATGTTGTCCTTGGCCGTCAGCGGCCAGCGGGTATGGTCCTGGGCGATGACGGCGATGTGCCGGCGGAGCTCCTCCTGGTCGACGTCGGCGATTTCCACCTCGTCCCACCGGACGTGCCCGCTCGCGGGGTCGTACAGCCCGGCGAGGATCTTGGACAGGGTGGTCTTGCCCGAGCCGTTCTCGCCGACGAGGGCGACCACCTCGCCCTTGTCGATGTGGATGGACACGTGGTCGAGTGCGGGAACCTCCTTACCCGGATAGTTGAAGGTCACATCGTCGACCGTGATCCGCTGGAAGGCCGAAGGCGCCCCGAGAGGCCGGGCCGGACCCATGCGGTCGCGGGCCTGGGCGCAGAAGTCGAGGAAGTCGGTGAAGTAGAGGCCCTCCTCGTACAGGCGGTTGGTGGAGTACATCAGGTTGGCCAGGGAACTTTGACCCGAGCGGATGGCGAGGACGGCGGTGCCCGCCACGGCCAGCGGGACGGCGCCGATCGCGAGCAGGACGCCGAGGGCGATGTAGACCAGGGCGGTGCCGACGCCGCCGAGCGCCTCGCCGATGACCCTCGCCACCGTCTGCCGCCGGGCGAGGTCGACGACGACATCTTGCTCGGCGCCGGCCACCGCGTCGTACAGCCGCATGAGGAAGCGCCGCATGGTGAACGAGCGGACCTCGGCCGCGGTCTCCCTGTCGGCCATGAGCTCGGTCAGGATCCACTTGCGCCGCTGGACCGGTATCAGGGAGTACATCGTGGTGTAGCGCATGCGGGCCGAGCGGACGGCGGCCCAGGCGTCGGGGATGACCGCCAGCACGAGCAGGGGCAGCAGCACGGGATGCAGGATGCCGAGCACGCCGGCCGCGGCGCCGATGCCGATCAGCCCGGTGAGCACGTCGATCGCCGAGTTGACCACGGTGTCGACCATGGTCACACCGCGCATGCGGGCCCGCTGCAGCGAATCGTGGAAGTCGGGGTCGTCGAAGCAGATCAGGTCGACGCGGCTGGTCAGCTCGTACAGCTGTTTTTCGGCGATGCGGCCGACCTGTGGCTCCAGCCGGGACTGCGCCCAGCCGGCCCCGGCCTGCAGGGTCGTGCGCAGGGTGGCGGCCACGCCGACGAGTATCAGGCTGGGCAGGGCGGCCCTGACGCGGTCGGGAGTCGGGCCCCCGGAGAACAGCGCCTGCAGCACGCCGGTCGTGGCGAGCAGCCCGAAGGCGGTGAAGACGCCGCCCAGCACGCTCAGGGAGATCGTGGCGACGGTGTCGCGCGGGCTCGCCTGCCAGGCCATGCGGACGGCGTGGCCGACGAGGGCGGGGAGCCTGCGCGCCACCGTGAGGAAGCCGACGCCGGTCATCGTGACGATGTGGGCGTTCCAGTCGTTGAAGTCGACCTCGCCGAGATCGACCAGTGCGTCGTCGGTGGCGGAGCCGCCGGGTGGCGGGTGCTTGGGGGTGGAGCCGTCCGGGACGGAGGTTTCCGGGGGAAGGTCGGCCATGCTCGCAGTGTGACCGGCGGCACTGACAGTTAAACCCGCCGCCGTAAAGCGGGCATTTAAGTTGAAAGTGGCAATTACTTTGGTTTGGCCCGCTTATGCCGGGCGGAGCCGGTCATTACGGGGAGCGTGGCGGTTACCTCGGGCGAAAGGGGCTGGCCCATTTGATCTTGCTGGCCGACGGCTCCGGGAGCTGGGCGGCAAGGCGCTCGGCCTCCTCGTGCAGGGCCGCGATGAGGAGGAGTTCGAGGCTCAGGTCTTCCAGGTCGGCGGTTTCCATCTGAGTCTCCCGACGTGAGGTGCCTTACCGGCCCGGAGGTCCTCCGGGAGGCCGGTGCTCGTGGAATCTTACCTTCCGTGACCGTAGATCGCAGCTCCAGCCATTGACGATCACTCTTCGTACAGAGTGGACAGGCCGGAACGCCGGTTCGGGAAGGGCCTTTTTCTCTGTCCGGAAACGGGCCCGAGGGGGAAAGCGTGGATTCGTTCTCGCGTCACCGTCGATCTCCGTCGTCGCTCGTCCGATCTGCCCGCCGAAACACACTTCACACGGGAACGTGCCAGGGCTCGTGTCCGGCCCGCCGCGGCGAGGCCGTCCATGCGACGTGATCACAGCAGAGTAGCCAATATGATCACAATTACGGAAGGTCGGAAATTGAGAAAGTAGTTAACATTCTGTGGCCGCCGTCGGGGGCCGTCGCCGTCTTGACAGATCCGATCTAGGTGCATGGCGGGACTCGGCGCACCTGGATGGGACAAAGCACCCGGTCGCATTGACCGGAGAGTTCACTCGTCCGTAGAAATCTACAAAGAGTTTCGCTTTTCTCGGCAGACTTGGCCGCCTCCACCAGGGGTGACGCGAATAGCGCCATCAGTCGAGCGCGCTCCGTTATTTGGTGTAACACTTGCGTAATGGCCAGCCCCCCTGCCTCCGGAGGCGTATGACCGCCACCACCGACTTCCCGCCGGAGCCCACCAGCTTTGTGGGCCGACAATCCGATGTGGACGAGTTGGCGCAACTCCTCGCCGTGAGCCGCGTGGTGACGCTGTGCGGCGCCGGAGGCATCGGCAAGACCCGCCTCGCGCTGAAGGTCGGCGCCGAGATCGCGGAGCGGTTCCCGGGCGGTGCGCGGCTGGTGGAGCTGGGTGGCGCGGCGCAGCCTCAGGAGATCGCCGCCTGTGTCGCCGCGGTGCTCCGCGTCTCGCCCGAGGGGTCCCACTCACACGAGGACGCCGTCGTGGAGGCGATCGGAGACCGCCGCGTGCTCCTGGTCCTCGACGGCTGCGACTCCCTGCCCGACGACTGCGCGCGGCTGTGCCGGCGGGTGCTGTCCGCCTGTCCCGAGGCCAAGATCCTCGCCACCGGCCGCCGGCCGTTGGGGCTCGCCCGCGAGACGGCCTGGCGGGTTCCCCCTCTGACGCTTCCCGAGGAAGGCGACGACCGCTGGACCGGCGATCTGGCGTCCTGTGAGGCCGTGCGGCTCTTCCACGACCGCGCGGAGAAGGCGCGGCCCGGGTTCACGCCGGCCCGCGACGGTATCGCCTCGCTGGTCCGCCGGCTCGGCGGCATCCCGCTCGCGATCGAGCTGGTGGCGGCGACGATGTGCGAGCTCACCGTCGAGGAGGCGGTGGCGCGCACGGGCCGCCATTTCCGGGAGATGAGCCCGCCCGTTCGCGAGGGGGCGATCTCGCGTCACCGTGTCGTGGCCGCCACCATCGACTGGAGCTACCACCTGCTCAGCGATCCCGAGAAGGCGCTGCTCCGACGGGTCACCGTCTTCAAGGACGGATGGACGCTCCGCATGGCCGAGCAGGTCTGCGCGGGGAGCGGCCTCTGGGTCGAGGACGTGCCGCCGCATACGCGCGGCCTGATCTCCAGGTCACTGGTCGTGCTCGACGGCGAGATGGCGGGCGAGGCCCGCTACCGCCTGCTCCGCCCCATTCGTGACTACGCCGCCGAGCGGCTGAGCACGGCGGGGGAGGAAGACCGTTTCCGGCGCCGTCACCGCGACTACGTCCACCAGGTCGCGGAGAAGTTCGACGCGGCGATCAAGCCGGGCCCGCACACGCCGTGGCCCACGAGCGAGCGCCTGCTGCGACAGCTCGAAGGGCTGAAGCCCGACCTGGCCAGTGCCATCAGGTGGTCGATCGACATCGGCGACCCCGAGCCGGCGATCCGCCTGATCGTCAACCTGCGCTGGGTGGTGATCGGCGCCGGCACGTGCCGGTTCCAGGTCGCCGCGTGGCTGGAGCGCCTGCTCGCCACCGCGCCGCCGCACCTGCCGGGCACCCTGCGCGGGCAGGCGCTCGCCCTGCGAGGCACGCTCGCGCTGATGCAGGGCAGGCGGGACGAGGCGGGCGAGTACGCGGAGGCCGGGCTCGCGTCCTACCGCTCGGCACAGGGCCTCGCGGGCGACGCGCTCGCCCTGATCCTGTTCGCCCTCCTCGACCAGCCCGTGGGGCCGGCCGGGCCGACCGGCTCGACGCGGCCGGCCGGGCCGGCCGGGATGCCGGGGCCGGTGGGACTGGCCGCATCGGCCGAGCCGGCCGGGCTCACGGCGCGCGGGAGACGGATGACCGCCGACCAGGCGATGGCGTACGCCTTGGAGATCACCACCCAGGACGATCGCCACCCCGAGCCCGGCACCATCACCGGGCCGCGTGCCCCCGCGCCACCCGGCGGGCCACCCACCCCCGCGAGCCGCCTCACTCCGGGAAACACCGTCACCGAGGGGAACTCCCTCGCTCCCGGGAACCCCCTCGCCCCGGGGGCCACCCTCACCGCGCGGGAGCAGGAGATCGCCCTGCTCATCGTCCAGGGGCTCAGCAACCGCGCGATCGCCGCCGAGCTGGTCATCAGCTCGGCGACCGTCGCCCGGCACGTGGCCAACATGCTGGCCAAGCTCGGTTTCTCCTCGCGCACCCAGGTGGCCGCCTGGATGGTCGAGTGGGGCGCCTACAGGTCGGGCGCCCGCGACTGAGCCAGGGAGAGCTCGTACATAGGTGGGCGGGCTTATGGTCACCCTCCGAATGCGCAGTGTGGAGCATGGGCGGGACCAGGCCTTCCGGCTTAGGTTGGTGGCCTGATCGGTCGGTGGCGGCCGTCCTCCGGTGACCCCGGGCGGGGGGCTCGTGGGAGCGGCGCGTACAGGCCACGGGCCGGTCGGCGCAGGAACGCCGCGTGTCCCGCGTGACGGGCGAGGTCACCTCGGAGGGGTGGAGACCGAGCCCCAGGGGCACGCGGCCCGCGAGCTCGGGTCACGGCACGTCGTGGCGCCGCCGGCCCGAGCTCGTCCCCGCCTGCCGGCCGGCCTCACCGCGGCCGGCTCCGGTCAGGTTCGGGACGGCACATATGTAGGGGCCCGCGGCCCCGGCTACACAGTTATCTACACACATTGGCGGATCCCGTAGAGACGCGGCAGCCCGTACCGTCGTCCGAATGACGTCCAGCACTTTCCCGGCGACCGCCACCGTGACCGGTGCCCTGCTCGGCACGGCCGTCGAACGAGGTGACCGGCACGCTCTGGTCGACCTCGCCGGGGGGGCGGTCTACACCTACCAGCGGCTGGCCGCCTCCGTGACGAGGGCGGCGGCGGGCCTGGTGAAGCGCGGCATGAAGGCGGGGCAGGTCTCGGGCGTCTACGTCCACACGGTGCCCGCGCAGATCGTCGCCCTGCTCAGCGTGATCGCCGCCGGGGGCGTGGCCCTGCCGGTGAGCGTGAGCAGCGGCATCGCCGAGATGGCCGCGCTGTTCACCCACCACGACGTCCGCCTGCTGTTCACCACTCCCGACCTGGTGGAGGCGGCGAGCGAGGCGGCCGACGCCTCGCGGGTGCGGCAGATCGTGACGTTCGGCCCCACCCCCGACACGGTGGACTTCGACGAACTGCTCGACATGGGCGAGACGCCCCGGCCGCAGACGGCCCCCGCCACCGAGCCGGCCGTCGCCATGGCGGACGGCGTGCTCACCCACCGGGAGTTCCTTGCGGGCGTGCGCACGCTCGACCGTACGGCCGACCTGGTCGCGTCGGACGTCGTCCTGGTGGCCTGGCCGCTCGACGGCGGGTGCGACATCCCCGTGCTGGTGAGCCTGGCGCTGATGCGCGGCGCGACGGTGGTCGCGGTGCCGGGCATCACCCGCCCCCAGCTCCGGAGCATCGTCCACGACTTCGGCATCACCCTCGCGGCCCTGGTCGACGAGGACCGCAAGGTGATCACCCGGCTCTGAGGGATGCGCCCTTTGTCCTATGCAGAGACGTTATTTGCACGCTCTTGACGATCTGCTGTGAGAAGTGGCTTGATTGCCTACTGACAACGTTGTCACCAACGGCCTGGTAGACGGGGGCGGGCTTAAGTGGACAGCCTCCATCAACCTTGAAGGGACCAAAGAATGCGACGACGGTGGATGTCGGCCGTCGCGGTCACCGTGGCAGGCGTTCTCTCCCTCTCCGCGTGTGGCGGTGGTGGTGACGCGAACGGCACCGGCGGGCAGACGGCGAAGAAGCAGGTCGAGGTCTTTTCGTGGTGGACGGGCCCCGGCGAGGCCGACGGCCTCAAGGCCATGCGGGAGATCTTCGAGAAGCAGAACCCCAACCTCACGTTCTTCGACGCCGCCGTCGCGGGCGGTTCGGGTGACAAGGCGCGGGCGCTGCTCTCCAGCAAGCTCCAGGCCAACCAGCCCCCGGACACCTTCCAGGGACACGCCGGCGCCGAGCTGCAGGGCTACATCAAGGGCGGCAAGCTCGAACCGCTGAACTCCCTCTATGACGAGCTCAAGCTCAAGGACGTCTTCCCGCAGCAGCTGGTGGACCAGATCACCTACGAGGGCAACGTCTACTCGGTGCCGGTGAACATCCACCGCTCCAACGTCCTGTGGTTCAACCCGAAGGTCCTGAAGGACGCGGGCGTGGCCGGAGCGCCGAAGACGATCGAGGAGTTCATCACCGACCTCCAGGCCGTCAAGAAGACCGGGAAGATCCCGCTGTCGATCGGCTCGGAGTGGACGGCCGTCCACCTGCTGGAGAGCGTGCTGCTCGGCTCCCTCGGCACGGACGCCTACAACGCGCTGTGGGTCAAGGGCGCGGACTGGTCGGGCCCCGCCGTCACCAAGGCGCTCAACGACTTCGGCACGATCATGTCGTTCACCGGCGCGCCGCAGGACGACTGGCAGCCCGCCGCCAAGCAGGTCGCCGACGGTGCCGCCGCCTTCAACATCATGGGCGACTGGGCGTACGGCTACTTCCACAACTCCCCGGACGGCGGCCTCGGCAAGACGTCCAAGCGGGACTTCGACTGGGCGGCTTCGCCGGGCACCGACGGCACGTTCCTGTGGCTGTCCGACAGCTTCACCCTCCCCAAGGGCGCTCCGAACAAGGACGGCGCTCTGGCGTGGCTCAAGGTCGCGGCGAGCAAGGAGGGCCAGGACGCCTTCAACCCCAAGAAGGGCTCCATCCCGGCTCGCAAGGACGCCGACAAGTCGCTCTACAAGGACTACCTGGAGTGGGACCTCGGCCAGTGGGCGAACGACAAGCTGGCGGGTTCGATCCAGCACGGTGTTGTCGCCAACGACGCCTGGAAGACGGCCATCACCGAGGCGGTCGGCCTGTTCCTGCAGAGCAAGGACCCGGCCAAGCTCCAGGCGGCGCTGGTCGAGGCCGCCACGGCCAACAATCAGTGAGCTGATCTCGTACGGCCCGTGCCCGCACGTCGCGGGGGCGGGCCTTCACTGGGGGTATCTGTGTCGCGCGTCAAAAGATGGCTGCCAGGCCTGCTCCTGGTGACGCCGTCGATCATCGCGATAGCGGTCTTCGTGTACGGAATGCTCGGATGGAACTTCAAGCTGGCGATGACCGACCAGCATGACGAGATCTCCGAGGGCGAGTTCGTGGGCCTCACGAACTTCTTCTCCATCTGGGAGCAGGAGCGCTGGGGCATCTCGGTCCGGCACGCGATCGTCTTCACGCTGGTCTTCGTGGGAGGCGCGCTGGTCCTCGGCTGGCTCCTCGCCTTCCTCATGGAGAAGGGGATCAGGGGTGAGGGCGGCTTCCGGGCCATCTACCTGTTCCCGATGGCCATCTCCTTCGTCGCCACCGGAGTCGTGTGGCGCTGGCTGATGAACAGCGGCCAGGACGCCCAGGCCGTCGGCCTGAACCGGCTCTTCGACGGCCTCGGCCTCGGGTTCCTGCAGAACGAGTGGTACCGGGGCCAGGACTGGGGAATGGCGGCGATGGCCATCCCAGCAATCTGGCAAATGTCGGGATATGTCATGGCGCTGTACCTGGCAGGGTTCCGCGGCGTTCCCGAGGAACTGCGCGAGGCCGCGCGGGTGGACGGCTGCAAGGAATGGCAGGTCTACCGGCACATCGTGTTCCCCTTCCTGCGGCCGGTCACCCTTTCAGCGCTGATCATCCTCGGGCACATCTCGCTCAAGGTCTTCGACCTGATCGTCTCGGTGTCCGGCAAGCAGATCATCACCGACGTGCCCGCCGTCTTCATGTGGGTCGCCGTGTTCGACGCCCACGACCCGGCCAAGGGCGCGACCATCGCCGCGTACATCGTGCTGACGGTCGCCGTTTTCGTCGTGCCGTACCTGGTCTGGAACGCCCGTAGGGAGAAGCGATCATGAGCACGGCCGTCGAGGCCCCGCCCAGGGCCGGGCACGAGGCCCCGCCGGTCGCCCAGCAGGCGCGCTGGCCGGTCTACGTGCGGTTCGTGTTGCTGATCGGCTTCGTCCTGGTCTTCCTGATCCCGATCTACGTCCTGCTGGTCACCAGCTTCAAGCCGCTGACCGAGGCGGACCCGAGCCAGGCCTGGAGCCTGCCCAAGGTCTGGACGACCGAGGCCTGGCAGGTGGCCTGGGACAAGCTGAAGCCGGGCATCGCCAACAGCTTCCTGCTGGCGATCCCGGGGTCGATCATCTCGGCCGCGCTGGGCGCGATGAACGGGTTCGTCCTGTCGAAGTGGCGCTTCCCCGGCGCCGATCTGGTGTTCACGCTGTTCCTGTTCGGCATGTTCATCCCCTACCAGGGGGTGATGATCCCGCTCGTCCAGCTCATGGTGGACCTGGGCGTGTACGGCGGCATCCCCGGACTGATCCTCGCCCACGTGGTCTACGGCATCCCGATCTGCACGCTGATCTTCCGCAACTACTACGTGACGATCCCCGACGAGCTGATGGAAGCGGCCAGGGTCGACGGCGCGGGGATGCTGCGGAGCTTCTGGTCGATCGTGATGCCCGTCTCCGGCCCCGCGGTCGCCGTCGTGATCATCTGGCAGTTCACCTCGATGTGGAACGACTTCCTGTTCGCGGTGTTCCTCACCGGGCCGACGTCCTGGACGACGACCGTGATGCTGGTCAACATCGCGGGCGCGCAGACCGTCCCGTACAGCCAGCAGATGTCGGCGGCGATCCTCGCCTCGATCCCCACGATGGTGGTCTACGTGCTGCTCGGACGGTTCTTCATGCGCGGCCTCATGGCGGGCGCGCTGAAGGGCTGACTTCCGCGAGGGCCGGCGGGGCGTCAGCCGCCGCCGGCCAGCGCGTCGCCGAGCGGCGTCCGGTGGTACAGGACCGAGCGGCCCACGCGGGTGCCGGTGATCAGCCCCGCCTCGCGGAGCGCGGCCACGTGGTCGCCGGTCCCGCCGATGCTCAGCTCCAGCAGCGCGGCGAGCTGAGTGGTGGTGGCCGGGGTACGCAGCAGGATCGTCGCCCGCGTCTTCCCGATGAGCTTCGCGAGCCCCGTCGAGGGCCGCTGCTCCACGGCGATCCCCCGGGCGGGATAGACGATCGCGTACGGCCACGCGTCCTCCAGGTAGACGCCCACCTCGCTCGGGCCGAAGACGCTCGGCACGAGCAGGAGCCCCCGGCCGCCGAGCCGGTGCCTCTCGTCGTCTCCGGGGCCCGCCATGCGCACCTCGACATGACCGAACCGGCCATCCGAACGCCAGCCGACCCGGGGGCTGAGGTCGTCGAGCGCCGCCGCCCAGCCGTACGTCGCGAGGCGTCCCGCGCGCTGCACGACGTCGCGTTCGAGGATCGCGTGGAACCGTGACCAGTCGGGCTGGATGATCTCCTTCCAGGCGGCGTCCAGCACGTGCGCGAACACCTCGACCACGTCCGGCCGGTCCAGGATCGCCATGAGGTCCGGCGGCGGTGGCCGCCTGCCGCGCAGGTTCCTGGCGATCTCGTCACGGGCCTGCGCGAGGGGCGTCGCGCGCACCGCGGCCAGCTCGTCCCCGAAGGCGACGTTCACCCCGGTCGGCGGCGGGGCGATGAAGTCCGCGTTGTAGTCTCCGCGCCGGAACAGCGCCACCAGGGCCGCGAGGCCGGGCATCTCCCGCACCAGCCGCCCGTACTGCTCACGCCTCCGGTCGGCCCACGGCCGGTGCACGCCCGCCTGCTGGTTGCCTGACAGGATCCACAGGGCGTGCAGGGTCTCGATCAGCGGTGAGATGGCGAACCGGCTGGCCACGACATCCTGCGGGCTGACCTCGATACGGATCAGCCTCGCCAAGGGTTCCCGCCCATGCGACTAACCTTTCGCCTATTTCCGAAATCTTAGCCAAGCTCCCGGCCGCTGGCCCAGCATCGTCCCCGAAGAGGAGGTGGCCGGTGTGAGTGAGGGATCTGCGCGTCAGGCGACGTTCGGTGAGGTGTTCGCGGTGCAAGAGTTCCGCGTGCTCTTCGGCAGCTTCACACTGCTGGTGGCGGGCGACACGGTCAAGATGCTCGCGTTCTCCGTGCTCGTGTACGGGCGCACCGGCTCGGCGGGGCTGTCCGCGCTCGCCTACATGAGCGGTTTCCTGCCTTATGTCATCGGCGGAACGTTCCTGCTCTCGCTCGCCGACCGCGTGCGTCCCCGGCGGTTGATGATCGTGGGCGAGCTCGTCCGCGTCGCCGTCTGCGTGGCCCTGGGGTTCGCGGGGCTGCCTGTCTGGGCCATGCTGCTTCTCGTCGTGGTCACCGGGGCGCTGAGCCCGGTCTTCGGGGCCGCGCGGACCGCGACGCTTCCCGAACTGCTGCCGGGCGACGCGTTCGTACTCGGCAGGTCCGTCCTGACGGTCACCTCGGCGGGGGCGCAGATCGGCGGCCTCGCGGTGGGCGGCGCCGTCCTCACGGTCGCCGGGCCGGGGGGAGCGCTGCTGATCACCGCGGCCCTGTCGGCCGTCGGCGCGCTCGTCCTCAGGCTCGGACTGCCCGACCGCCCCGCGCGAGCGTCCCTGGTACGCGACGCGACCCCGCCAGGAGCGCAGGCGCCGCGTGACCAGGCGCCGGCACGGGAAGCCGTGCGGGCGAGGAACCCCGTACGGGCGACGCTGCGGGTCAACCGGCTGCTGCTCGCCGACCGACGCGTCCGCGGGCTGCTGCTCGCCGACCGACGCGTCCGCGGGCTGCTGCTCGCGGCGTGGGTTCCCATGATGTTCGTGGCCGGCGCCGAGGCCGTCGTGGTGCCCTACCTCAGCGAGCGCGGGGAGCCGTCGCAGGCCGGCCTGGTTCTCGCGGCGTTCGCGGCGGGGATGGCGGCCGGGGACTTCGTCGTCGGCAGGTTCGCCGCCCCCGCGCTGCGCGAGCGCATGTCCTTCCCGCTCGCCCTGGCGGCCGGGGCGCCGATGATCGGGTTCGCCGCCCGGCCCGGCCTGGCCTGGTGCCTGGCGCTCGCCGTGCTCACGGGGCTCTGCCTCGCCTACAACCTGGGCCTTCAGCGCAGGTTCGTCGACGCGGTCCCCGAGGACGAACGTGGCCAGGCGTTCGGCCTGCTGACCTCGGGACAGATGACGACCCAGGGGATGGGCGCGGCGCTGGCCGGCCTGCTCGCCGAGATGGTCCCCGCGCACCTCGCCATCGCGCTGACCGGAGCGGGCGGCCTCCTTGGCGCTCTCGCCCTCGTACGGCACCTGCGCCCGGAACGCCACCCCATCCATCCGGCGCCGCCCCGCGCGCAGCCGGATTCCCTCCAGACGGGGGTGGCTCCCGGCCCGTAGAGCAGTGGTGGGGCCCGGGCCGGGTGGGGTCACACCAGCAGGAGGGTCTTTCCGATGACCTCGCGGGCCTCGATCGCGGCGTGCGCGTCCGAGGCCCGGTCCAGGGGGAAAGTCTTGCCGATGACCGGCTTGATCCGGCCCGCCGCCGCCTCCGCCAGCGCCCGCTCGGCCAGCCCCTTCTGCTCGGCGGAGGTGAACCGCACGTCCTGGATGCCCCGCAGGGTGATGCCGCGCCCCCGTGCGGCCTCGGGGTCGATCGGGCTGAAGCCGCCGCTGGGTGCGCCGTGCGCGGAGAACCGGCCCCCGCTCGCGGTGATCTCGAACGCGGCCAGCCCGGCCTCCCCGCCCGCGCCGTCGAACACCACGTCGGGCCCCGCGCCGCCGGTCGCGTCCCGGACCCGCTCGGCCCAGCCCGGTTCGGTGTAGTCGACCGCGATCTCGGCGCCCAGCTCACGGGCGAAGTCGAGCTTCCGCTCCCCGCGGGCGGCGGCGGCGACCCGCGCGCCGGCCGCGCGCGCGAGCTGTACGAGCAGGATCCCCATGCCGCCCGCCGCCGCCGTGACCAGTACCCACTCGCCGGGCTTGACCTCGGCCGCGCCGAACACGCCGAGTCCTGTCACCCCGTCGGCGAGCAGCGCGGCCGCCTCTGCCAGGCCGAGCCCCTCGGGCAGCGGGATCAGCGCCTCCATCGGCACCACGGCCTGCTCGGCGTAGCCCCCGCCGCCGCCCGTTTTGGCCACGACGCTGCGACCGAGCCAGCCCCGGTCGACCCCCTCGCCCACGGCCAGCACCTGCCCGCCGACGCCGCCGCCCGGCACGTACGGCGGCTCGGCCGAGAAGAACTGCCGGCCCCAGCCCGTGCGGATCTGCGTCTCGACGAACAGCGTGTCGGCGACCGATACGTCGATCACGACTTCTCCCGGCCCGGCGACCGGGTCGGGCACCTCGGTCGTCTCCAGAACCTCGGGCCCTCCAAAACGCTTCACCTGTGCTACCCGCATGACTGCCACTCTCCTGGTACGACGATGTCCCGTGGAGAGCAGTCTTGAACCTCAACCAAGGTTCAGGTCAAGTCGGCGGCGCCGCTAAAGGGCGTTCAGCGCGGAGACGAGCTACCGCTCCTCGTGGTCGAAGTGCGCCTCCAGCTCTGCCACCCGGAGATCTGCCGTTCGCGTGGCTCAGGTGGCTCGCAGCCACTCGGCCGCACTGCGGGGCGATGTGAACCGTATGACCTGGACGTGCTGGAAGCGGGGATCGCCGGTGCGCTGTCCGATCGCCGTGCGCCTGGCGGCGTGCTGGGACCACGCCCACCTCGCGGGGTGTTCACGGCTGAGCCAGCCGGACCAGGTTTCCACGTTGCCGCCGAAGATCCGCTCGCGGCGCAGGGTCCGGCGCAACGACCGGCGCAGGATGCGGGGCATGATCACGGCTCGCGAGTAGTCGAGCCAGACCACGGTGTCGGCGCGCGTCCACAGCAGATCGCGGACCTCGGGATAGCCGAAGGAGTCGAAGACCCAGCCGGGGGTGGAAGCGATCTTCGCGATCTGCTGGTGAAAGTCGGGATTTGTCGCCCAGTCGGGACCGGTGAAGTGAAGGGAGTCCATCTCGTAGAACGGCAGCCGAAGCCGTGCCGACAAGGCCCGCGCCATGGTGGTCTTCCCCGCCCCGCTGATGCCCGCCACAAGAATCCGTTCCACCCGCGAAGGTTACGGAACGAGCAACTCGGCCGCGAACGCCTGACACCGTGATCGTTCTGTTCCGCTCCCGACCCATCGGTTCGCAGGTGATCACACTTTGACTTCGCACCAGACGACCCGCCCGGTCTCATCCTCGTCGACCCCCCAGCGCTGAGAGATCTCCTCGACGAGGAACAGGCCGCGACCGCCCTCGCCGCAGAGGTCACCGGAGACGCGGGGCCGGGAGTCCGAACCGGCATCCCTCACCGTCAGCCGGATGGCCTGATCGCATTCCAGCAGCGTGATGCTCACCGGCCCGCCGTCCCGCGAATCCGAGTGCAGCACGGCGTTTGTCGTCAACTCCGAAACCAGAAGCGTCACATCGTCCAGCGCCGGGTGCCCCAAGCCCAACGTCCCCCGTACGAACGCTCGCGCCACCGCCACGGAAGCGCCCGTCCCGACCAATTCCAGGGACCCCGACAGCTTGTCCACCGTCATTTCCACCTCACCTCTTTCGCGGTGCGGAGTGACACGAAGAGAGCCCGAACTGCTGGGGGAGTGTCATCCGGTCCACCGGAGCCTGCGTGCCAGAAGGAGTTTTCGCCTCTCCAGCTTGGCCAGCCTGCGCTACTGTGTGAAGTCATCTGGTAACTCATCGCTAGCACTCTTCGAGTGTGATGCTGATGGCTACCGCGAGCTACCCGGGGTTAATCCTGTTCAGGGGAGGATCCATGCCGCAGCCAGTGGAGTTGAATCCAGAGGCTTCCCCGCTGGCGCTCTTCGGCTTCGAGGTGCGTAGGCATCGTCTGGCCGCCAGGCTGACACAGAACCAGTTGGGCAAAAGGATTTTGTTTTCCACCAGCATGGTCGGCATGGTCGAACGGGGTGAGCGCAAACCCGAGAGGATTTTCGCGGAACGCTGTGACCAGGTTCTCGGCCTCGACAAAACGATGACGAGCCTCTGGTTGATGGTCGATCGATGGAAGGAGTCGGCTCCCCGCTGGTTCCGCGAGTACCTGGACGCCGAACAGGAGGCCACGGCGATTCGCAGCTGGGATCCCCTCGTGCTTCCCGGCCTGTTCCAGATCGAGCCGTATGCTCGGCACGTCCTGTCAGGAGAGCCAGGAGTCGCAGCGGACCTGGTGGAACAGCGTCTCGTAACCCGTATGCAGCGAAAAGCAGTGCTTAACCGAGACAGCCCTCCTATGGTTTCCGTCGTCATCGACGAGGGAGTCCTCTACCGGTCAATCGGTGGCTCGGCGGTCATGCGGCAACAACTGGAGTACCTTCTGGAGGTCGCACAAGATCCCAGGGTGACCGTCCAGGTCGTACCCTTCGCAGCGGAGTCGACCTGCGGGCTGCTGGGCGCGTTTGGAGCAGCCGAACTGCCCGGTTACCGGACTATCGTCTGGGTGGACTCGTCAGGGCAGGGCGAAGTGACGGATAATCCAGAAGTCGTTAAGCCGATTATGGGTCGCTATGACGCGATTCGCGCCGATGCTCATCCGCAGCGTGTGTCTAAAGGGATCATCGAGGAAGCGAGGGCGAAGTGGACCTGAGCGACGCCAAATGGCGTAAGTCAAGCCGGTCCGGATCGAACGGGGCAGCTTGCGTCGAAGTGGCGACGAACCTTCCTGGGGTGGTGGGGGTGCGGGACAGCAAAGACCCGGGCGGTCCCTCGGTTATCGTCACTTCCGATGGGTGGCGCACTTTCCTCGGCGGAGTGAAGAAGGCGATGGAATGACCAGCCTGAGTGACGGGCTGAAGATCTCGGAGTAGCCGGAATCTGGGAGGACGGCGAGGCGGCACCCTCATCTGCCGAAGAATGCCGGGGGTGCCGGCGACCGTCTTCTACAGACGAAGGCCGTGAGCACGTACCGGCCGGCCGCGCCAAGTACCGGCCGGTCGTGCCAGGTGGCCGGGTGCTGTGGTGACCTTCTACGTCTTATCGTTGCAGCAGGCAGGAAGGCAGCGATCACGGGTTGGAGTCGACGGTGCACATCGCCGAGTTCGAAGTCGCAGGCGTGCGCGGCTTCTCTGGTCCGCGCGCGGCGAATCTGCGGCTGACCAGGCCAGATGGCAGCCACGCCGGTTGGACCGTTCTCGCGGGGCGCAACGGCTCCGGCAAGACCACTTTGCTGCGCGCCCTCGCCCTCGCTCTTGCCGGGCCTTCGGTGGCCCGGAGCCTCGTACCCGCCTTTGACGGCTGGATCTCCCACCAGGCCACCCAAGGCACATCCCAGGTCCAGATGGTCTTCGACGCGGAGACGGACAGGCTCACGGGCCGTACGCGGCGCCGGCCGCCTGGTAGCAGGCTGTCCGCGGGGCTGACCTGGAGCCGCGAGCTCATCGATGAGTCAGGGCACTACGGGACCCAGCCGACTATGCGGGCTTATGGAGCCACCGCCCTTCGAGGTCCGTGGGCGGACAATCCGCAAGGTTGGTTCTTCGCCGGGTACGGGTCTTTCCGTCGCCTGGTCGGTGGCTCATCCGACACGCAGCGCCTCATGGTAAGCACCGGGCCCGTGTCGCGTCTGGCCAGTTTGTTCCACGAGGACGCTTCCCTGGCTGAGAGTGTGAGCTGGCTCGTCGACCTGCATCTACGCCGGCTGGAGCAGCGCGAAGGCGCCGCCGACCTGCTGAACTTCGTCACGGGCCTGCTCAACGACGGGCTGCTGCCGGATGGTTTCCAGATCGACCGGGTCGACAGTGAGGGACTGTGGGCCAGGAGGGACGGGGAGCTCATCTCTCTTCGTGAGATGAGCGATGGGTACAGGACTGTCACAGCACTGGTGCTTGTTCTGACCCGCCAGCTCCACCAGGTTTTCGGCACCGAAATGACCACCACGCTCTCCGACACGTACGTGGTCCCGATGCCGGGAGTGGTCCTCATCGACGAGATCGACGTCCACCTGCATGTCAGCTGGCAGAAGAAGATCGGTGAGTGGCTCAAGGAGCATTTCCCGGCGATCCAATTCATTGTGACCACGCACAGCCCTTACATCTGCCAGAGCGCCGATCCCGGAGGTCTGATCCGGCTTCCTGGGGTGGACGAACATGTGCCTCCTCGCGTCGTCGACGACGATCTGTACGAGCGCGTGGTCTACGGCAGTGGCGACGACGCGCTTCTCACTGACCTGTTCGGCATGGACTCGCCCTACTCCAACCACGCCGAGGAGATGCGGCGAAGGCTCACCGAGCTGGAACGAGCCGTCCTTCGGGGGACGGCTTCTCCCGCGGAAGTGGAGGAGTACGAGCGCCTGCGGGAGACCCTCACCAGCTCGCTCGCCGCGTGATCAGCGGTGTGGGGGGAGCTCGCCGGAGCCTCGGGGGATGAGGCGGGTGGGGAGCTTGATGCCTTCGGCGGGGCCGTCGTCGCCGGCGAGGCGGCGGAAGAGCAGCTCGGCGGCCGTACGGCCGAGCCCGGCCGGGTCCTGGGCGATCACGGTGACGGACGGGGTGAGGAAGTCGGCCAGCTCGAAGTCGTCGAAGCCCACGATCGCGATGCGCGCGGGAGAGATCGCGATGCGCGCGGGAGATGCGGCGCCCAGGCCTTGGGCGTTGAGGGCTTCCAGGGCCCGCAGGGTCGCGACGGTGGTGCGGCCGTTGCCGGTGAACAGGGCCGTGGGCGGGTCGGCCTGGTCCATCATGCGTTCGATGTCCGCGTGGATGCGCCGCTGCTCGGGGGCACCCATGGCGACCAGCGACCCGTCGTACGGCAGGCCGGCCGTCTCCAGGGCCTCACGGTAGCCGCGCAGGCGTTCGCCGGCGGTGTAGATGCGGGCGCTGTCGCCGAGGAACCCGATGCGCCGGTGGCCGTGCGCGATGAGGTGCGCCACCCCCGATCGCGCGCCGCCGGCGTTGTCGCACAGCACGGTGTCGACGTCCAGCCCGGGACCGGCGGGGCGGTCGGCGAAGACGGCGCGGATCCCGGCGCTCAGCTCGGGGGCGAGGTAGCCGTGGTCCGATCCGGCGGGCACGATGACCAGCCCGTCCACCCGGCGGGCGCAGAAGGCCAGGACCAGTTCGCGCTCGCGCCCGGGATCCTCCCCGGATGAGCCGGTGAAGACCAGCGAGCCGTTGCGGATCGCGACGTCCTCGACCGCGCGGCTCAGCCCGGAGTAGAACGGGTCGGCGACGTCCTCGATGATGAGGCCGATGCTCGCCGTGCGCCCCCGGCGAAGGACGCGGGCGCCGTCGTTGCGGCGGTAGCCGAGAAGCTCGATGGCCTGCCGCACCCGCGCGGCGGTCGCCGCGTTGACTCCCGGCTCGTCGTTGACCACGCGGGAGACGGTTTTGAGCGCGACCCCTGCCGTGGCGGCGACGTCGTTCATCGTGGGCCGCCCGCGTCTGGTCTCTGCCACGGTCCGCATCATCCCGCATTTCAACGGGGTGTGACAACGTTGTCACCCGATCAACCGCCGGAGACGGTGGCCAGGGCGCCGTGGGGGGAGGACGCGTACCCGGGTGTCAGCGTATGGGCTGGGCTCAGGTGGCGGGCAGGGCTGTGCGGTGGGTGCCGGTGGTGGTGTGCAGGTCGGCCTCGATGCGGGCGGCCGTGGCCAGCAGCGGCGGCAGCAGGTCGCGGCGGGCGGACTCGGTGCTGGTGCGGCTCGCGTGGGAGGAGAGGTTGACGGCCGCCACCACCTGCCCGCCACGGCCCCGGATGGGTGCGGCGATCGACCGCAGGCCCTCCTCCAGCTCCTGGTCGACCATGGACCAGCCCTGGGCCCTCACCCGCTCAAGCTCGCCGCTGAGCGCGCCCCGCGAGGTGACCGTTCGGGCGGTGTGCCGCTCCAGCTTGACCTCGGCGAGGTACGCCTCCAGGTCGGCGGGCGGCAGCCAGGCGAGGAGCACGCGGCCCATTGAGGTGCAGTGCGCCGGGAAGCGCGTGCCGATGCTGATCGTCACCCGCATGATGCGGGTGGTGGGCACCCGCGCGACGTACACGATGTCCGGGACGTCGAGCACGCAGACGGAGGCGGACTCGTGGACCTCGGCGACCAGCCGTTCGAGGTGAGGGAGGGCGACCTCGGGAAGGGACAGGCTGGACAGGTAGGAGTAGCCCAGCTCCAGCACCCGGGGTGACAGGGCGAACAGGCGGCCGTCGGTGCGGACGTACCCCAGCTCGACCAGGGTGAGCAGGAACCTGCGGGCGGCGGCGCGGGTGAGCCCGGTGGCGCGGGCGACCTCGCTGAGCGTGAGCTCCGGGGTCGCGGCGTCGAAGGCCCGGATCACCGCCAGCCCACGGGCCAGCGACTGGACGTACTCCTCCGCCATGGTCAGTCCCCTTTCGCGGTGACCGTTATACCAGCAGTGATCGGCTGTGCCGGCAGTGATCGGCTGTGCCGGCAGCGCCCGGAGGTTCGCGGTTGATCATGTCATCGCCCGCAGTGTCGCCAGCTCGTGGTCGGTGGGCGGCGGGGAGACGTCCAGGTCGGGGCTGATGGCGATCGGCCAGCCGGTGGCCTCGCGGACCCTGTCGAGATCGACTCCGGGATGCAGGCGCGTGAGCCGCAGCTCCTCGGTGGCCGGGTCGGGCTCAAGGATCCCGAGATCGGTGATGACCGTGCGGGGACCCCGCCCGCGCAGGCCGAGCCGGGCACGGTCGCCCGCTCCCGACCCGAAGCCCACTGAGGTGATGAAGTCGACGCGGTCGACGAACGCGCGCCGGCTCTGCCGCACGATCACGATCACCTCGCCGCAGGACGCCGCGATCTCCGGAGCGCCCCCCGCGCCCGGCAGGCGTACCTTCGGGTCGTCGTAGTCGCCGATCACCGTGGTGTTGATGTTGCCGTACCTGTCGATCTGGGCGGCGCCGAGGAAGCCGACGTCGATGCGGCCCGGCTGGAGCCAGTAGTTGAACACCTCAGGGACGCTGACGACCGTGTCGGCGGTCTCGGCCAGGACGCCGTCGCCGATGGACAGCGGCAGGTGGCCGGGCTTGGCGCCGATGGTGCCGGACTCGTAGATCAGCGTGAGCTCGGGGGCGTGGGTCCTGCGGGCCAGGTTGGCGGCCGTGCTGGGCAGCCCGATGCCGACGAAGCAGGACTGGCCGTCGCGCAGCCGCCGGGCGGCCGCGATCGTCATCATCTCGTCGGCGGTCCAGCTCATCGGGGGGCCCTTGTGGACATGACGTGGTCCTCCATCCAGGACATGAAGGTCTCGCGGTCGCGGCTGATGGCGTCCCAGGCGGAGTAGAAGTCGTTGTCGCGGACCGAGTAGCCCTGGGTGTACGACGGATGGGACCCGCCGGGGGCGACGGACACGTACTCGACGGCCCACGAGGGGAGCACGATCGCGCCCGGCACCGGGTCGAGCGAGTCGACGACCTCCTCGACCGTGACCAGCGAGCGGCGTGAGGCGAGCACGACCTCCTTCTGGATGCCGGTGATGCCCCAGAGCTGCACGTTGCCCCGCCGGTCGGCCCGCTGGGCGTGGATGACGCCCGCGTCGGGGTTGACGGCGGGCACGGCCGTGAGCTCCTCGCCGGTGAACGGGCAGGTGATCGGCTTGATCGTTGCCGTCACGCCGGGCAGGTCGGTGCCCCGGTAGCCGCGCAGCACCGCGAAGGGCAACCCCGAGGCGCCCGCGACGTAGGCGTTGGCCATGCCCGCGTGGCTGTGCTCCTCGATCTCCAGGGAATGGTTCTGCACGGCTTCACGGAAGCGGTGAAGTGAGCCGACCCCGGGATTGCCGCCCCAGGAGAAGATGAGCTTCCTGGCGCAGCCCATGCCGATCATCTGGTCGTAGACCAGGTCGGGTGTCATCCTGATGAGGGTGAGATCCTGGCGCCCCTGGCGGATGATCTCGTGCGCCGCCGCGAACGGGATGAGATGGGTGAACCCCTCCAGCGCCACGCTGTCGCCGTCGCGCACGAGCCGCTCGACCGCCTCTGAGAGCGGAACCAGCTCGGCCACGCCCACCTCCCCGAGTGTTCGGTTCGCGAACAGAAGTTCTGACTTGGACGGTACTTATGCTAAAGCGGACCAGTCAAGCCGCGGGTAACCAGGGTGTTTCACGGGCGTTGACGCGACGTACCCGCGGGCGTAGTTTGCCGTAGAACGTTCTTGTGAAGAACGCCCGTTCGCATAGCGAACGCCGGAGGTGCTGCTCATGGACGAGCCGTTCGCGGCCGTCGACGCGCAGACCCGCGCCGAGCCGGAGGACCTGGCCGTCCCCGGCCGTCGTGGCGAAGGACGCCCGGTGAGCCCCGGCGGGCGGCACAGCACCATAGAAAGGGGATTCGTCGTGGACTTTCTCGATCCCAAGGTCTGGTCCGGATCGGTGTTCGGCGGCAACGGCTGGGAGCCGTCGCGGGCCGGTGACGCCCCGGTGATCGCGCCCGCCACCGGGCACGAGATCGGCCGGGCCGGTGTCGCCGGTCCCGCGGACGTCACCGCCGCGTCCGCACAGGCGGCCAAGGCCCAGCGCGAGTGGGCCGCCGCCTCGTTCGAGGAGCGCGCGGGCGTCCTGCGCAGGGCGGGCCGCTTGTTCGAGGAGCACGCCGCCGACATCCAGGGGTGGCTGATCCGCGAGTCCGGTTCGATCCCCGGCAAGGCGGGCTTCGAGACCTACGTCGCCGCGCAGGAGTGCTACGAGGCCGCGGCCCTGGCCTCCCAGCCGCCCGGCGAGATCCTGCCGACCGCCAAGAAGCGCCTCAGCCTCGCCCGCCGCGTGCCGGTCGGGGTCGTCGGGGTCATCTCGCCGTTCAACGCGCCGCTGATCCTCGGCATCCGGTCCGTCGCGCCCGCGCTGGCCCTCGGCAACGCGGTGGTGTTCAAACCCGACCCGCGCACCGCCGTCTGCGGCGGCGTGGCGGTCGCCCGCGTGTTCGAGGAGGCGGGGCTGCCCGCCGGCCTGCTGCACATGCTCCCCGGCGGCGCGGAGACCGGGGAGGCGATGGTCGCCGACCCCCGCATCCGCGTCATCTCGTTCACCGGCTCCACGGCGGCGGGGCGCAAGGTGGGAGAGCTCGCCGCCCGGCACCTCAAGCGCGTCCACCTGGAGCTCGGCGGCAACTCCGCGCTGATCGTCCTCGACGACGCCGACCTCGACCTCGCCGTCTCGGCGGGGGCCTGGGGATCGTTCTTCCACCAGGGCCAGATCTGCATGACCGCGGGACGGCACCTGGTCCACTCGTCGATCAAGGACGAGTACGTCGAGCGGCTCGCCGCCAAGGCCGACCACATGCCGGTCGGCGACCCCGCCACCCAGGAGGTCGCCCTCGGCCCGCTCATCGACGAGCGCCAGCGGGACAAGGTCCACGCGCTGGTCACCGGGAGCCTCGACAGCGGGGCCCGGCTCGCGGCCGGCGGCACGTACGAGGGCCTGTTCTACCGCCCGACCGTGCTGACCGACCTGACGCCGTCCGCGCCCGCGTACGCGGAGGAGGTCTTCGGGCCGGTCGCCCCGGTCATGGGGTTCTCGTCTCCGGAGGAGGCGGCCTCCCTGGCGGCCGACAGCGAGTACGGCCTGTCGCTCGGCATCCTGACGGGGGACGCCATGAAGGGGCTGGCCCTGGCCGACCTCATCCCCAGCGGCATCGTCCACATCAACGACCAGACCGTGGACGACGAGGCGGTCGCGCCCTTCGGCGGGGTCGGGGCCTCCGGCACCGGATCGAGGTTCGGCGGCACCAGGGCCAACATCGAGGCGTTCACCGACACGCAGTGGGTGACCATGCAGGGCGACATCGCCCGATACCCCTTCTGATGGCCACCGGTAGGCTCCCGGGCCGATGACCAGTTCCACCACGGACCCCGAGCCCGAACCGGGACCCGCGCACCCCCTCACCCCCGCGACCGGCACCGGAACCGACCCCGCATGGCTCGGCCGGGGACAGCTACTGCTGATCGCGGGATTCGTGCTGGCCTCGCTCAACCTGCGGCCCGCCCTCGCCGGGGTGTCGCCGCTGCTCAGCGAGATCATGGACGACGTCTCGCTGAGCCCCGCGGCGGGCGGGGCGATCACCACCGTCATGGTGGTCTGCCTCGGCCTGCTCGCCCCGGTCGCGCCAGTCCTGGCGACGCGCCTCGGCCTCGATCGCACGCTGCTGATAGGCCTGCTCATCCTCGCCGCGGGGGTCGTCCTGCGCGGGGTGGGCGGCCTCGTCGCGCTGTACGCCGGGTCCGCCGTCGCGGGCACGGCCATCGCCATCATGAACGTGGTCATGCCCGGCGTGGTGAAACAGCATTTTCCCCACCGCGTCGGGCTCTTCACCGGCGTCTACGTCTCGGGCCTGGTGACGGGCGCGGCCACGGCGTCGGCGATCATGGTGCCCATCGAGGAGGGGTACGGCTGGCGCGCGGCGGCCGGATCCGTGGCGGTCCTGGCACTGGCGGCGGCGGCGCTGTGGGCGCCGCAGGCCCTGCGGCGGCACCGTCGCGACCGGGACGGCGGCGGGCACAGGCCGTACGCCATGCTGCTGCGCAGGCGCGTGACCTGGTACGTCATGGCCTTCATGGGCTTCCAGTCGCTGACGTTCTACATCATGCTGGCCTGGCTGCCGACGATCTTCCGTGACGCGGGGCTCCCCGCCGACCAGGCCGGCTACCTGCTGGCGCTGACCAACCTCGCGCAGATCGCCGCCACGCTCACGGTGCCGGTGCACGCGGGAGGCGCCCGGTCGCAGGTGCCGCACATCGTGGTGGCCGCGCTACTGACCGTCGCCGGGTATCTCGGCGTGCTGTTCGCCCCGATCACGTTGCCGTGGCTGTGGATGATCGTGCTCGGGGTCGGCCAGGGAGCCTCGATCGCGCTCGCCCTGCTGATCATCGCCCTGCGGGCGCCCGACCCCGCCTCGGTCACCGCGCTGTCGGCGGTGGCGCAGTCGTCCGGCTACCTGCTCGCGGCCCTCGGTCCCTTCCTCATCGGGCTGCTCCACCAGCTCTCCGGCGGCTGGACGCTGCCGCTGGTGACCGGCCTGCTCGTCTGCGGCGTCCAGCTCGGCTTCGGCGTCCTCGCCGGGCGTCCCGTGCCCGCCGAGGCGTGACCCGGCGGGCACCCGGTCACGGGAGCCCTCTGCGTGTCGACGGAGGATGGGTATTTGACCAGGCCTAATATCGACCGGTGATCGTCTTTCCGTGGGTACTGGCCGGTGTGGTGTCCCTGCTGCCGGGCGGAATGACCGCCGTCTCCGCCGCGCACGGCGCCGGCGGGCCCGGCCCCCGCCCGATCGTCATCGGGCACCGGGGCGCCTGCGCGTACCGGCCGGAGCACACCCTGCTCTCCTACGAGACCGCCATCCGGATGGGCGCCGACTTCATCGAGCCGGACCTGGTCTCGACCAGGGACCACGTGCTCGTCGCGCGGCACGAGAACGAGATCTCCCACACGACCGACGTCGCCACGCATCCGGAGTTCGCCACGCGCAGGACCACCAAGGTGATCGACGGGCGCAGGCTGACCGGGTGGTTCACCGAGGACTTCACCCTGGAAGAGCTGCGCACGCTGAGGGCGGTGGAGCGCCTGCCCGGGCTGCGTCCCGGCAGCGCCGCCTTCGACGGCCTGGCCGGCATCGCGACGTTCGACGAGATCGCCGCCCTCGCCCGCCGGACCGGCGTCGGCCTCTACCCCGAGACCAAGCACCCGGGCTACTTCGCCTCCATCGGGCTCCCCCTGGAGGGGCCGATGCTCGCGACGCTTGACCGGTACGGCTGGCGCGAGCGGTCCGACCCCGTGTTCATCCAGTCCTTCGAGACGGCCGGCCTGAAGGCGCTGCACGGCAGGACGCGGCTGCGGCTCATCCAGCTCCTGGAGTCCTCAGGGGCTCCCGAGGACCTGGTCGTCGCGGGGGATCCGCGCACCTACCGCGATCTGGCGACGCCCGAGGGGCTGCGCGAGATCGCCTCGTACGCCGACGGCATCGGCGCCTCCACCCGCCTGGTGGTGCCGATGGACGCGGATGACACCCTCGGGGCTCCGACCACGCTGGTCGCGGACGCCCATCGTGAGGGCCTGGCCGTTCACGTCTGGACGGTCCGCCCGGAGAACTCGCAGCTCCCCGCCGACTTCCGCGTGGGCGACCCGGCGGCCCCCGGGTACGCGAGCGCGCACGGCGACGTGGCCGGCTGGCTCAGGATGCTGTACGAGCTCGGGGTCGACGGCGTGTTCACCGACGACCCCGATGTCGCGAGGCGTACCCGTGACGGGCTCAGGACCGAGGGTCAGACGAGCGCCTCGGCCTCCGTCTGGCGCAGCTCGTCCGCGTAGCTGAGAGAGACACGGCGCATGACGCCCTCATCGCTGATCGAGTACTGGCCGAGGCGCCACAGCGGGGGAGAATAGGCGTGGATCGACACGCTGGTCTCCGCGTGGCCGTTCACCCGGTGGATGTGGTCGGGCCCGAACGAGATCGACTCGCCCTCGGACAGGAGAGTCTCCAGGTGCGCGCCCCCGATGCGGGGGTTCGACTCCTTGAGCGTGCCCGCCACGACCCTCAGGGCGCCGGAGGACACGTCGTGGTCGTGCCATCCGGTGTCGTCGTCCGGGCGCCAACAGATGAGCCACACGTCGACGTAGGAGTCCCTATAGAGGGAGGCGTAGTGGCGGGCCTCTCCGGCCTCGCCGAACGTGACGTGGTGCGACCAGAGCTCAGGTCGCTCCGCCAGTTCTTCGACGAGATCGCGCAGCTCGCGCTTGTCGAGAAATCGGTCAGGCAATGACTCCCAGCTCATCTGGGCACAACTCCTTCCATATTTAGCAGGCGCATCGGATTGGTCACCGATATCTGGTGTGTGGCGGCCTCGCCGAGCATGGCTTCGGGGGGTGACGCGTACGGGGCGTCCGAACCGAGGACGACGACCTCGATGCCGAGCACCCGGCTGATCGCGTCGATGGCCTTGTGGCCGTAGGACGAGGTCTCAAGGAACGCGTTCGGATCGACGACGCCCCGGGTGGAGCCGCCTCGGGCGATGAAGCGCTCCACGTGCAGGGGTGCGAGGCCGCCGAGCAGCGCGAAGCAGACGCGGAGCCGAGGGTGCCGCGGGCGGCCGAACGCCTGGAAGGCGTACCAGGCGGCGTGCATCTGCTGGACGTACGAGACGACCGCCGGCCACCACGCGGGGCCGTCCGGCGCCCCTGCCGGGCCCGGGTGGACGAACAGCGGCCGGTCGCGCTCCTCAAGCAGGTCGAGCAGGGGCGCGACCCGCGCGAAGCCCTCGGCGTCGAGCAGGGTGGTCGCGGGCAACTGGAGACCGGCGAAGCCGCCGTCCAGCACCTTGGCGGTGCGCGCCGGGTCGATCTCGGAGACGCAGGTGGAGGCCCAGGAACCGAAGGACGCGGGCAGGTCGAGCGCGCCCTCGTGGTAGGCGTTGAGCAGCGGCCAGGCGTCGGCGGGCGGCAGGTGCTCGATGCCGAGCGGGCTCGACAGCGACACCAGGGCCAGGTCGATGGCGTGCTCGCGGTTGAACGCCAGCCGGTGGCCGAGGTCGTGGTCGAGGGGGTTCGCCGCGAAGGGCTCCTCGCCGTCGAGGAACAGCGTCCAGTCATCGAGGAACGGCGGCTCGCCGCGCGCCCGTAGCGCGTCGACGAAACCTGGCGTCCAAATGTGCTGGTGCACATCGATGCTCACCGCTGTCACCTCCTGAGACCACTGTACCCGACAATTCCTATCGACATTATCGGGTATGTCTGGGTACGTCCCGTGAAACGGTTCACTGATTCGCTTCAGTGAACCGCTTCACCTCGCCGCCGTCAACACTCTGTCCAGAGACCGAGATGGCAGGGCCCTTCGTGATGAGGCGATTCGGCATAGGCTGGCTTGATGCCGCGCTCCCAGCCACGCAAACGGACGACGATCCGCGAGGTGGCCCAGGCGACAGGCCTGTCCCCCGCGGCCGTCTCCTACGCGCTGCGCGGCATGCAGGTGTCCGAGGAGACCATCGAGCGGGTACGCCAGGCCGCCGCCGAGCTGGGGTACGAGGCCGACCCCATCGCCCGCGCCCTGGCGAGCGGGCGCACCGGCATGATCGGCCTGCTCTGCGGGTCGCTGGAGGACCTCTGGCAGCAGTCGCTGGCGTTCGGCATCGGGCGGGCCCTGCGCGAGAAAGATCGGTACGCGCTCATCCTCGACGCGGCGGGCGACCCCGGGCGTGAGCGCACCCTGGCGCGCCAGCTCCGCGACCAGCGGGTCGACGGCCTGATCGTGCAGCCGGTCGACCCGGCCGCGCCGCTGTGGGCGCAGCTCGCCGAGACGCTGCCGGTGGTCTCCATCGGCGACGCCCTGGTCGACGCGCGCACGGCGGGGGAGGTGGTCTTCGACAACCGCAGGGGCGTCACCCTGGCCCTCGAATACCTCAGGGAGAAGGGCCACCGCCGCGTGGCCGTCCTGACCCCGACATGGTCCAGCACCCCCGACCGGCCCGCCGATGTCCACGTGACCGCCGAGGCCGAGCGCCTCGGGCTCGATATCGACGTCGTGACCGCCCCCCACGGGCTGGCCGCCACCACCAAGGTGGCGTGCTCACTGCTCCGCGGCGAGGCCAGGCCCAGCGCGGCCTTCTGCTTCTCCGACTCCATCGCCTACGGCGTGTACGCGGCGGCGGCCGAGCTGGGGCTGCGTATCCCCGACGACATCTCGGTCATGGGCTACGACGACCACCCGATGTCCGGGCTGCTCACCCCCGGCCTGACCACCGTCAACTGGGACATCGACGGCATCGTGCGCGCCGCCGTACGGCTGGTGGTCGCGGCGGCGGACGGGCAGAACCGCAGGCGCAGGATCATCCAGGCGCCCGAACTGCACGAGCGGGGATCCGTCGGCGCGTGCCGGCCCTCGTGACGGCTCTCCGCCCGGTCCTGTGTGAGTCCCCGGTCAGTCCTCGTTGAGGCCGAGGAGCATGTCGAGTATCCAGGTGATGAGGCCGACGAGGATCGCCCCCAGGAAGGCGGCCCAGAATCCGCTCACGTGGAACGGCAGCTTGAGCTGCTCGGCGATCCAGCTCGTCAGCAGCAGCAGCACGGCGTTCACGATCAGCGCGAAGAGGCCGAGCGTCAGCACGTAGAAGGCGCAGCCGAAGGTCTTGATGATCGGCTTGAGCACGGCGTTCACGATGCCGAAGATGAGGGCGACGGCGATGAGGGTGCCCGCGGACTTCGCCGTGGTGGCCCCGGAGACGGTGATCCCCGGAATCAGGCGCGTGGCCGCCCAGAGCGCCGCCGCGACGACAAGGATCTTGACGATGATCTTCACGTTCACGATGTTCGCACGGGTGCGCGGGGGAGCGGTAGGGCCGGAAGGCCCCGGGCCCCCGGTTCCGGGGCCGGTGAAAGATCGTTCGGGCGTGCGGTGTTCGCTGGAGGGGTGGCGCATTGAGGATCGAAGGGGGTAGACCATGACACGCGCGATCACGCTGCGGTCACGGCCCGTCGGATGGCCGACAAAGGACAATTTCGAGCTGGTCGAGCTGGAGCTCCCGCCGCTGCGCGAGGGGCAGATACTGGTGCGGAACCTTTACATGTCGGTCGACCCGTACATGCGCGGCCGGATGAACGAGGGCGAGTCGTACGTACCGCCCTTCGAGGTGGGCCAGCCGTTGCGCGGCGGCGCGATCGGGGAGGTGGTCGAGAGCCTCGCTCCGGAGTTCCAGGTCGGCGACATCGTCCTGCACGACTACGGCTGGCGCGAGCACGCCGTGATGGACGCGTCGGAGGCGCGCCGGATCACGCCCCTGCCCGGCGTGCCGCTGTCCGCCTACCTCGGCGTGCTCGGCATGCCGGGCCTGACCGCGTACGTGGGCCTGCTCGACATCGCGGCCTTCAAGAAGGGCGACGCGGTGTTCGTGTCGGGGGCCGCGGGCGCGGTCGGCAGCCTGGCCGGGCAGATCGCCCGCCTCAAGGGCGCCTCCCGGGTCGTCGGCAGCGCCGGTTCCCCCGCCAAGGTCGCCTACGTGGTCGAGAAGCTCGGCTTCGACGACGCGTTCGACTACAAGCAGGACGGGCCGGTGGCCGAGCAGCTCAGGCGGGCGGCCCCCGACGGCATCGACGTCTACTTCGACAACGTCGGCGGCGAGCATCTGGAGGCGGCCATCGAGGTGTTCCGCCGGTACGGGCGCACCGCGATGTGCGGGGCGATCTCCGTCTACAACGAGGCAGAACCGGTCTGCGGGCCGCGCAACCTCTTCCAGGTCGTCGGCAAGCGGCTCACGCTGCGTGGCTTCATCGTCGGGGACCACGCCGACCGGATGCCCGAAATGATGAGGGAGGTCGGCGCGTGGCTCCAGGAAGGCAGGATCACCTACGAGGAGACCGTCGTGGAAGGGCTGGAGAACGCTCCGGACGCCTTCATCGGCATGCTCCGCGGGGAGAACCTCGGCAAGATGATCGTCCGGCTGGCCTGATGTGCATATCCCCCTGATCACGGGGAAAGGGCCATAAAAGGGGGTGAGCCGTAATGGACCAGGACGAGCTGCAGTCGCTGACGCCCAAGGAGCTCCACGACAGGGCGGTGCGCTACGCGGTGGCGCACGGCGACTTCGGCTTCCTGTGGGAACTGCTGAAGGTGATCCCGGCGGCCGAGGCCGCGAGCGGTCACTCGGACGAGACGGCCAACGACCTCAGCCGGGTCTCGGCGCTTCTCAGCGACGCGATGGCCTCCGGTGAGGGCGAGCTGGGCGAGGCGCTGCGCCCGGTCTACATCGCCTACCTTTCCGAGCACCCCGACGCCTGAGCGTTCACGGCCGGCTCTAGGCTCCAGAGCATGGCATCGGTAAATGTGGAGCGTACTGACGACGGCTTCGTGGCGCGCAACGCGCGCGGAGCGGAGGTCGCGATGGGCAGCGGCGACCAGGAGGGGGTCTTCACCCCCGTGGAGCTGCTGCTCGCCGCGGTCGGAGGCTGCAACATCGTGACCGTCGAGCCGCTCACCGCCCAGCGCGGGCACAGGCTCGTACGGCTGGCGATGACGGTCCAGGCGGAGAAGGCCGAGCCCACGCTGCTCGGCCCGGTCACGATCACGTACGACGTCGAGCTGCCCGAGGGCGACGCGGAGGCGGACGAGGTCTTCCGCGCCGTGGCCCACCGGGTCCACGAGCGGCACTGCACGGTCAGCCGCTCCCTCGAAAAGGGCACCGAGGTCAAGGTCGAACTGCCCGAATAGCCGCCTGGCCCGGCGGGTCCGGCCGTACCCGGTCATCCGAGCGACTTAGACCGAATCTATACCCGGGGATGACGAGTAGCTCAGGCCCCGGTATGTAGTGTTAAGGCAGGTCAAGAGGGATGCGACCAGCCGCCCGAGAGGGCGCCGCAGAGCTTTTTGCCAGAAGGACGCGGTGGGGGACCGCGTCCGTACAGCGGGACCGCCCGGTGCGTTTGGGGGAAGGCATCGGCGCTGGACCGTGTAGATCGGGGCCGGGCAGGCGGGGGACTGTCCGGCCCCGATTCATGTCTCCAGGCTCTTGACCGTCGACCCCCTCGCCGCGCCCGCGCGGCACTTCCCACCCTTCGCGCACGCCCGTCTCGACGTACGGGCGTGCGCTTTTTCATGCCATTCGTGTGCCATGTTCATCAGCAGTCACAGGCGTCACATTGATCTCCCCGCCGGCCCCTACGCTGAACTCGCCATGGACCCTAATGTCCGAAGTGTGGGGGTTTGTGGTGCGAAGGTAGATCTTATAATGCTTTGTAGTGATTTCGTTTGCTTTGTCCTGACTTGGTGGGTAAGGTTTCAACCACGAAAGGGGTGGTGACCTGGTCTTCAGCCGAAGGCCGCCGCCTCAAGTGTCGAATCTCCAAGGCCCATCAGGCCCAGGGGAACCGGGGACCCAAGTTCTTCGGGGTGAATCCGCGCAAGCGGTAGGGCGACTCCAAGCCCGAACCCGTCAGCTAACCCGGTAGACGTGATTGGAGAGGAGACCCGAGTGGAGCACCTCACTCCGCGCAGTCAGTCCGCCGGGCAACCCTAGACCCGGATCTCGCCGTCAGAAGCGGCGGGCGAGTCGGCTGCTAGCAGCCGTGCACCGAGCGATCCCTCTGTGACACATGATGGCAATCCGCCGTCGCTAACGGACGAATACGGACGCGCGCTCAGCGCCGCGATCGACCCCTGTGGTCTCGCTCGCATCCTGAGAGCGCTTTCCACCCCCCGCACCGAAATCTTGACTCTCGGAGCGCGGGTCCCCTTGTCTTCTGACGAAAGATCCTATCCTCCATGCCTTTTTTCAAGAACACCCCCAAATGTCGATGGACGTCAGGCTTCGCCGGAGTCGCCCTCGCATGCGCGACCGCCGTCTGCGCCACCAGCACAGCCCACGCCGATGACAAGCCCCTGACCCCCGTTCAAACCCAGGCCTCGAAGCCGATGCTGCTCAAGGGCTCGACCAAGGCGTCGTACTTCTGGGACGACTCCTCCGGCCGTATGGGTGACACGGGACTGCCGGCCATCGGCAAGCCCATGCAGAAGGGCCTGTTCGCCAGCCCCAGCTGGCCGCTCGGAACCGAGGGGTACGTCCTCTACAAGGACAAGAAGGCCCCCTTCTTCATCGGTGACCGAGGCCCGGGCATCCCGTCCGAGAGCGGCGTCATGCTGGACATCGACGGGAAGACCTTCGCGGAGCTGACCGGCGGCACCTTCAACAACTCCTCCCTGGTGGTGACCGGTTTCGACGCCGGCCACATCAAGGTCGACTACGTCATCACCAAGTGGGGCAACGGCGTGGGCAAGAAGAACTACCCGGTCCCGTTCTCCAACGGCGCGTGGGGCGTCGTCGACAAGAACCCCGCCAAGCCCCCGGCCCCTGTGGTCCTCGCCAACGGCTGACACCCGGAGGCCTCCGTACGGAAGGCCTCACGGAGAACCACCTGAAAGCCCCGCATCACCACTGTGGATGTGCGGAGCCAGGCCAGGACTGCTAAAGTCACCGTAGTCACGCGCCGCTAGCTCAGTTGGTTAGAGCAGCTGACTCTTAATCAGCGGGTCCGGGGTTCGAGTCCCTGGCGGCGCACCACGCTTTGACCGATGACCTGGGCACTCTCCACTTGACGGCGGGTGCCCACAGTCATTTCCCGGGGCGCTTGCTCGTGAGGCCGCGGCCCGCGATCCACGACGCGTCCGAACTTCCGCGGCCAGCGCCGGAACACGACGAGGTTCCGGAGGGCAAGCCCACCGACACCGCGGCGCACACTGAATGAACGTGACCGGCACGGGAGAACGACTAGCGCCGCCGGGGTGGCCGCCTGTCCACATGCGAGGTACGGGCGTCGTCCGGCGGCGACGGGTGGCGGTACGGTTCCGGCGGCATGGGGATGCCCTGGCGCCACAGGTCGCACAGGTAGGTGTTGCGACGGTGCTCGTCGTCCGGGTCGCGGGGGAGCGGGAGGCGCAGGGCGTCGACGAGCGTGAAGCGGTGGAGGTCGATGGCGGCCCGCACGGCCTCCCCGTAGGCGACGGCGGCGTGGACGGCCCCCACGTACGCCACTCGGGCGATCACCAGCGGCACCAAGGCCAGCAGCAGCCACCATCCCGAGCGGGCCAGCAGCGCGCCCGCCACCACCGCGGTCGCGGCCATCGTCACCGACAGGCGGGCGGAGGTGTCCAGGATGTCGCGCCGGTCGTCGACGACGGCCTTGACGTTCTCGCCGAGGAGCGGATAGAGGCGCGGCCACGCCACCACGGCGTCGAGCCCGTACGGCTCGCCGGCCTGGGACTCTGTGGCCGCCAGGACATTCCCGAGTGCGGTCGGCCGCAGCAGCTCCGCGGGCGGGTACAGCCGCCGTAGCCGGGTGCCGGCCACCCCGGCGGCCTGGATCCCGGCTTCCGCCACATACGTCTCGGCTCCCGCCGCCGGTCCCTCGGCCGTGCCCTCCTGACCTTCGACCGTGCCCGCCTGTCCCTCGGCCGTGCCCTCCTGGCTCTCGGGTAGTTCCTCCGCGGAGGCCAGCCGTGCCCGGAGGCGTCCCTGCCTCGCACGAGAGCGCCTGGCCAGGCCGGCCGGCGGCCATTCGCCCTCCAGCAGGCGGACCAGCGCCAGCTGCAACGGGGTGCCGAGGACGGCGAGCAGCGTGATCGCGACCCCGAGCAGCACCACCTCACCGGTCCGGAGTCCCGCGGCCGTACGCCAGGCGCGCCCGAAGTCGACCGGGCGGCCGGGCGCGCCCGCCCACACCAGCACCAGGACCATGAGGGAGGCCGCATAGGTGGGCAGGTAGTCGACCAGGAGGAACCGTCCTCCGGAGATGCCGGGCTTGGCCAGCGCGTCCAGGCTCACCTGCGCGTCTCCATCGGCCCGTGCCCCTGAGGGCACGTGGGCGTCATGCGGGGATCGAGGTGGACCCGTCGCGTCGCCGAGCCGCACGTCGCGCAGGCGAAGCGGATGATCCGGTAGCGGAGCGACTCGCCGGGAAGCGTCGCGCCCGCGCCGTCTCCAAGCGATCGCAGCACCGCCGAGCCGAGGCGTACGAGTCGGGACCGGCTGGAGACACCGGCGACCTGGTCTCCCACCACGAGGACGGCGTACTCGATCGAGGCGTCGTCGGCCAGGAGGGACTCCAGCGCCTCGGTGGCGTCCAGGACCGAGCTTCCCGGCGGCAGGTCGAGACGGACAAGGCCGGGATCGTCGGGAGTGTCGTCCAATAGCACGTCGAATCCATCCACAAGTTGTGGACTATCAGTAGCCGCGAGGTCACGTCCAGCCGTACGGTCGGATCCGTGGACGAAGCCGTCTTAGCCCGGATCTACGCCTGTGTCAGGGCCTACCAGGAGGAGGGCCACGCCGACGGTCTGTTCTCCGAAGAGGCCCTCGCCGACGCCGAGCGGCTGCGCGGCTCATCAGAGCCGGAAGCCCTGCGCGCGCGTGCCTGGTACCACTGGTGCCGGTACGAGGCCGACGGCGAACTCGCCGACCTCGCGGTGGCCGTCGAGGCCAGTGACCTGCTGCGCGAGGCGGATCCCGAGGCCCGGCCCTACGTGCTCGGCCACGCCCTCGACCACCTCGACGGCAGGGCCGCAGGTGAGGAGCCCGAGCTGCTGACCGACGGCGAGGAGGCCGCCTGGGCGGGGCTGTTCTTCTCTCTCGGCGGCGCCTGTGGCGAGATGTTCACCGCCACCCAGGACCTGACGCAGGTGAACCGGGCGGTCCTGGCGATGGACACCGCGCTTGGGCTGCTCGGCGAGGCCGACACCGCGACGCTCCCGGCGACGGTCATGCTCGGCCGCTTCCTGTCCGTCCGAGGGCAGGCGACGGACGACCGTGAGGACCTGGAGGCGGCGGCCGGCCGGCTGGGGGACGCCCTGCGGCTCGCACCGGCCGATCACCCGTTCCGGTCCGGCATCCACCTGTTCCTGTGCGGGGCGCTGGCACACGCCTACCTCCTGGACCAGCGGGCGGAGACCGCCGCCGCGCTCGCCGAGGTCTTCGTCACCGCGCTGGGCGAGGTCCCGAGGGACAATCCCGACTGGACGGCGATCGCCGAGCTGGGCAGGGGCATCGCGGGTGACGCCGGTGACGCCGGCGTCGCGCTGGCCCGGGTCGCCGTCGCCGCGAGGCCGGTGGGAGACCCCGAACGGCCGGTCGCGCTCTACGTCCTCGGTACGAGGCTGGCCGTTCACGCTACGGCCGGCGGGTCGGCCGACGACAGCGTGCGGGCCGTCACGGCGCTGCGCGAGATGGTCGCGCTCGACACCGGCGTGATCGAGGTCCGCGTCCTTGGCCGCACGATGCTGAGCCTCTGTCTCGCGCAGGCCTTCGAGATGACCGGTGACATCGAGCTGCCGCCAGAAGCCGTGGCCATGGCCCGCGAGGCGCTGGCGGCCGGCCCGCCGACCCCGGAACTGCGGCTGTTCTGCGTGCTCAACCTCGGCACGGCGCTCTCCCACAGCTACCACGCGCTGGGCCGCAGGGACCACCTGGAGGAGCTGATCGGCCTGCTCGGCCGGACCGACCTGGATTCGCCCGACGGCGCCCGAGGGCTCTACGTGCTGGCGGGAGGCTACTACGACCGCTACCAGGTGGACGGGTCCAAGGAGGACCTCGAGCGGGCGGTCTCCTGCGGACGCCGGGCCGTGGCCGCCATCCCCGGCGGGGACCCCGGCCTGTCCGACGCGCTCGGCAACCTCGGCAACGCCCTGCTGCTGCGGTCCCGGCTCACCGGTTCCGCCACGGACCTCGACGAGGCCGTCGCGCTGTACCGGAGGGCCGTCCAGGTGACGCCCGAAGGTCACGCGAACAGGCCGGGGGTCTGCCTCAACCTGGGCGGCGGCCTGCGCGAGCGCTACCTGCGATCGGGCTCGCCTTCCGACCTGGAGGACGCCATGGCCCTGACACGGGAGGCCCTCGGGCTCGCCGTCCCCGGGTCGCCGGCGTGGCATCTGAGCCAGTCCACCTTGGGAGCCGCGCTCGCCGACCACCACAGCCTCTCGGGGAGCCGGGCCGAACTCGACGAGGCCATCATCAGGCTGCGCGCCGCCGTCGACGCGATGCGAGAGGGCGCCCTGGACCGTCCCTCGGCGCTCAACCTCCTCGGCACCACGCTGCACTCGCGCTTCGAGCTGACCGGATCGGGTGACGACCTCGACGCCGCCATCGCGTCCTACCGTTCCGTGCTGGCCGCGACCGCGCCCGCGAGCCCCCAGCACCTCACCTCCAGCGGGAATCTGGGCGGCGTGCTCGAGAGCCGCTACTGGCGGACGAAGGACCGCGCCGACCTGGACGAGGCCGTCGCCGTCCTGGTGCGTGCCGAGGAGGTGGCGGCGCGAGGCGACGACAACAGCCCGGTGATCCTCACGAACCTGGCCAAGGCGCTCTCCACCCGCTACCTCGCCTTCGATGACCTGGCCGACCTCGATCGCGCCGTCTCCACCGCCCGTGCGGCCTACGAGGCCCTCCCGCCCGGCTCCATCCGGCGTGCGCGCTACCTGGGCGGCTGGGGCTCGCTGCTCGCCACGCGCGCCGAGCGGCGAGGCGACGCCGCTGACCTCGACCAGGCCATCGAGGCACTCCGGGAAGCGGACGCGAACCTCGCACCGGCCGAGCCCAGCCGCGCGCACCAGCTCGGCGGCCGGGCGAACGCGCTGCTGGAGCGGCACGCCCGTACCGGGGCGCGGGCCGACTACGAGGAGGCGGTGGCCACCCTGCGCGTCGCCGCGGAACTCGCGACATGCCCGGCCCACATGCGCATGCGAGCCGCGCGCATGTGGGCCGGCGCGGCGGGACAGGCGGGCGACATGGCCTCGGCCCTGGAGGCGCTGGAGCACGCCGTGCGGCTGATGCCGCTGCTGGCCTGGCGGGGCATTCCCCGTGCCGACCAGGAAGGCCGGCTGGAGGAGCTGTCCTGGCTGGCCGCCGACGCGGCCGCCCTTGCGGTCGAGGCCGGTCGGCCGGAGCGGGCGGTCGAGCTGCTGGAGCACGGCCGCGGCGTGCTGTGGGCGCAGTTACTGGAGACCCGTGGCGACCTCGGCGATCTCCGGGCGGCCCACCCGGACCTCGCCGGACGGCTGGAGGAGCTGCGGGCCGCGCTGGAAGCCGGTGACGGGCCCGCCCGTGAGGTGGGCGCCGACCGCGCGCTCCTGGCGGGCGAATGGGACGACCTGGTCGCGAGGATACGCACGCTCGCCGGGTTCGAGGACTTCCTGCGCCCCCCGGCTTTCGCCAGGCTGGTCACGGCGGCCTCCGACGGGCCCGTGGTGCTGGTGAACGTCAGCGCGCGGCGGTGCGACGCGCTCGTACTGGCGGGCGGCGGCGTCACCGTGTGCCCGCTGCCCGGCCTGCGCGCCGAGGACGTCGTCGAATGGGCCAACTCCCTCCTCCGGCTCTTCCTCCGTCCACCGGCCAACCTGCTGGAGAACGTGGCGGCCCACCAGAGGGCCAACGATCTGCTGCGCTGGCTGGGCGCCAACGTGACCGCGCCGGTGCTGGCGGTGACGCGGGACGCACCTCGGGTCTGGTGGTGTCCCACCGGCCCGCTGGCGCTGCTCCCGCTCCACGCGGCCGTCGACCCGTCCACCGGCGAGTGCGTGCTGGACCGCGTCGTCTCCTCCTACACCCCGGCGATCCGGACGCTCATCGACGCCCGTGCCCGCCCCGCGAGCGCCGCGCGGCCGAGGCGAACGCTGCTGGTGGCGATGGCGCACACCCCCGGCGCTCCCGATCTCGCCGTCCGACCCGAGATCGACGCGCTGACCGGCCTGCTGGGCGATCGGTGCACGCTGCTGGAGGACGCCGTGGTCGCCGACGTGCGCGACCGGCTCGACGGCCACCCCTGGGTCCATCTCGCCTGCCACGGCCTGCAGGACGCGCGGCGCCCCTCGCGCAGCGGAGTCGTGCTGCGCGACGGCATGCTGACCGTCCTCGACATCGCCGGGATGCGCCTTCCGGACGCGGAACTGGCCTTCCTGTCGGCCTGCCAGACCGCTGCGACCGGATCCGCGCTCACCGACGAGGCCATCCACCTCGCCGCGGCACTCCAGGTCGTCGGCTTTCGCCATGTCGTGGCCACGCTGTGGCCGGTGTACGACGAGATCGCGCCCGAGCTGGCCCGGCTGTTCTACCAGCGCCTGGCCGGGGAACCCGACGCGTCCGACGCGGCCGAGACGCTCAACCACGCGGTCCGCCGGCTCCGCGACGCGGGCAACGCGGCCCTCCCGGGGATCTGGGCCCCCTACATCCACGTGGGCCCGTGACGGCGGCAGGTCATTCGTGCGGAGCCGATCGCCTTCGCCGGATCGACAGCCTGACGAGGAAGGCGCCCAGGAGTACGGCGGCCAGTCCACTCGCCACCACGATGCCGACGCTCTGGGCGTCGATTCCCGTGAAGGGCAGGTTCCCGGATTGCGGGGACGCGGGTTGGGGGGTAGAGGTGCGGTTTCCGGCGGGGAGTTCGTTGCCGGTTCGGTCAGGGACTTCGGAGCCGGGTTCGTGGCGTGTTATGCGGGCTCCGTCCGTATCGGTGAACGGGGAGTCGCCGTATTCGCGAACCTCGACGTGATTGTCCCAGGTGTGAGTTTCGGTGTACGGCGGCTTCCCGAATTGGCGTGATCCCGAGTCGCTGGTGGAGGTGACGCGGGGCTCATCGTCAGGCTCGTGCGGTGACGGGACGGCGGTCGAGGCGCCCGTCCCGGCCTGGGGCACCTTGCCGGGATGAGGTGGGCCCGGACGGCCGGTGGGGCTGCCGGTCGGGCTACCGGTGGGTATGGGAAGCACCCGTAGGGACACCCCGGTGGAACCCGATCCTCCCTGGCCTGGGGCGACTTCGCCTGAAGTGCGCCGTCCGTCCCCGTCGCCGGCGAAGCCGATGCCGGAGGCGGCCATCGCCGTGGGCGCGCAGACGGCCAGGAGGACCGCGGCCTCGATTCCGAGCACGATTGACATGAGCCGTCCACGCATGGTTTCCCCCGGATAACAGTAAATCCTGCTCATTGCCCGATAGTTACCCACCTACCGGCCTTTCGCGAATTTACCCATTTCGCGGGGGATATCACCGCGATCGCCACTTGTCCCGCGGTGGCCGTCTGGAACCTCTTGACGGGAAGGCGGACGCCGGGAATATCAGATTTATCGCGTCGGCCATGCCTTCTGGTAATGCAAATCTCCACAAAATGATCGTGTAATTCCCTGCAACGTCCGAAAAGCGCGCATAATGCCAGGATTGTCGTTTTTGTGATGCGGGCACGCGCCGATGAAGCATCTGGGTGCACTGCCCGGCCGTCCTCGCCGGGTCCAGGCCCGCGCCCGGTTCTCGTCGCGGGTGAGCCCGGCCCGTCTGATCGTCCCCGCCGGGCCTCGGACTGCTCGCCCGCGGGCGGATGTCCCGGCGCGGGCGTGATGGCCGGGCGAGCGGCTGATCCGCGGCGGTGGGCCCAGGTCGTCCGAGGCGGCACCGGTGGGTCGTGGCGCGTGTGTGCTATCCTGATGTCAGTTGCAGTTGTGGTACCCATAAACTCTGTGTGCACCTGACGAGACGTAACCTTCAGGTGCATTTTTGTTTGCCGGTCATCTCCGGATGGGCTCATCGCGGCGACGCGGAGTCGGCACAGTGCCGATTCCGGCTCGACCCCCTATCGAAGGAGACTGACATGGCTACTGGCACCGTGAAGTGGTTCAACGCTGAAAAGGGCTTCGGCTTCATCGAGCAGGAGGGCGGCGGCGCCGACGTCTTCGCCCACTACTCCAACATCGCCGCTCAGGGCTTCCGCGAGCTCCAGGAAGGCCAGAAGGTGTCGTTCGACGTCACCCAGGGCCAGAAGGGCCCGCAGGCGGAGAACATCGTTCCCGTCTGATCTGACGCGCGCGTAAAGCGTTAAACGGCCGGGGCCCGCACCTTTCGAGGTGCGGGCCCCGGCTCGTTTCATCTACCTCACGGCCATGGGGTGCTCGGGCTGGTCGTCGCCCGGCGCCGGTGGGCACGCATCCTGCTCCACCGATCCCCGCCAGAGGCGGAACCCACGGGATCCGTGATACGGATGTGGGAGCCGAAGGAGGGTACCGATGTTGCCGTGGCGGGCCGACCTTGAGGGACGGATCGACGAGCACACCGTCGAGAGCGAGTTGCTGCGCGGGAACCCCCTGGGGGACCCGCACCGGCGGCCGTTGTGGGTCTACGTCCCGCCGGGGTACGACGACGAGCCCGACCGGCGTTACCCCTCCATCTATGTGATCCAGGGCTACACCGGCCACCTGGCCATGTGGGGTAACCGCACGCCCTTCCGCCAGCCGTTCCCCGAGACCGCCGACCAGGTCTTCGCCCGCCGGGAGGCGCCGCCGGCGATCGTCGTGTACGTGGACGCGTGGACGGGTTACGGCGGCAGCCAGTTCGTTGACTCGCCCGGCACCGGCCGGTACCACTCCTACCTCTGCGAGGAGATCGTGCCGTGGGTCGACGCCCGCTACCGCACCCTCGCCGATCGCGACCATCGGGCCATCACGGGGAAGTCCAGCGGCGGGTTCGGGGCGATGATCACGCCCATGCTGCGCCCCGACCTGTTCGGCGCGTTCGCCACCCACGCGGGCGACACCCTCTACGAGTACTGCTACCTGCCGGAGTTCGCCCAGGCCGTCCGCCACCTGCGCGCCTTCGACGGCGACATCGGCCGGTGGTGGGGGGAGTTCCGGTCCCGCACCGCGTTCACCCACCCGGCCGACGGGGTGCTGCTGTCGGTTCTCGGCTGCTCGGCCGCCTTCTCGGCCGGGCCGGACGGCGTTCCCGAGCTGCCGTTCGATCCCCGTACGGGCGTGCTGAGGGACGAGGCCTGGCAGCGCTGGCTCGACTGGGACCCCGTGCGCATGGTCCCGAAGCACGCCGACGCGATGCGCTCCATGCGGGCGATCTGGATCGACGCGGGCACGCGCGACGAGTACTTCCTCGATCTCGGCGCCCAGGCCTTCCGCCAGGCGCTCCTCGACCACGGGGTGCCGGGCGACCTCGTCCGCTTCGAGCTCTTCGACGCGGGGCACGGCGCCATCGACTACCGCTACCCGATGTCCCTCGCCTGGCTGGCCGGCCGCATCCAGCCCGGCCCTGCCTCCGGCGCCGGCGCACGACCCTGATCGGAAGGCTCGACCGCGTCACCCGGGGAGTTTGGCGGCGAGGATGTCGACCCTTTCGATGGTGGGCGGCCGGGTGAAGAGCTCGTCGGATCTCTCCATCAAGGCCGTGGCGACCTTGCCGGCGAGGTTGGCCCGCCGCGCGGCGTCCTGCTCGAAGGCGTCGAAGATGCCGAAGGTCGCGCAGTTGATGCGCACCGCGAACCACGCGGCCGTTCCCGGCTCGTCCTCGATGAGGGCCAGCCCGTCACGCAGGAAGTTCTCGGTCTCCCGTTCCTTTCCCGGCCGGGCGTTCACGCGTACCAGCAGGCCGATGGTGACCATTCGCGATCCCTCCCTCCGCTGGTCGGAACGCGCTCCCAGCAATCCGTACCCGATCGCGAATGCGGACGAACGCCCTTAAATCGGAAGTTACGCCGCCTTGGCGGGATGTGGGCTCAGCCGGGGAACAGATCGTCTACGAGTCGATCAGCTTGGAGTCCGGGGCCGCGGATGGAGTCGTGCGGGCCGTGGTGGCCGGGGCGGGGACGACGATGGCGGTGAGGATCAGCCCGTCCGTGACCATCCAGCGCCCGGAGAACCCCGTGACCTCCGAGTCGTCCACGTGGGGGCCGGGCACGAGGAGCCGCGCGTGGAAGGTGCCCCGCTCGGGGTCGATCTCCAGCCGGGCCTCCTCGAAGTCGAGCCACAGCCCGGTGAGCGGGAACCACGCCTTGTAGACCGACTCCTTGGCGCTGAAGAGCAGCCGCTCCCAGCTGACGCGCCGATCGCGGCGCCAGAGCTCGCGCAGGTGCTCCCTCTCCTCGGGCAGGGAGATCACATCGAGGACGCCCTCGGCCAGGGAGTCGTTGGGCTCGGCGTCGATGCCGATCGTGGTGACCTCCGCCGACCTGCCGAGGACGGCGCCGCGGTAGCCGGCGCAGTGGGTCATGCTGCCGACGACGCCGCTCGGCCACCGGGGCTCACCCCGCGGGCCAGGGAGCACCGGCGCGGGGGGCAGGCCCAGCTCGCTCATGGCCCGCCGTGCGCACAGCCGCGCGGTCGTGAACTCCCTGCGCCGCTTGTCGACGACCTGCTCGATGACCTTCTCCTCCTCGGGGAACAAGGTCGCCCCCGGCGGGTCGTCCGAGAGGTCCGCCGACACCACGTACGGGGGAAGGATGCCCTCGATCACGCCGGGGCCTCCTCGGGGAAGACGTGCCTGATCGCCTGCGTGCCGTCGAGCCCGTACGCGCGCCGCTCGCGGGGGTAGCCGAGGGACACCTCCTCGAAGCGCACGCCGTCGTACCAGGTCGTGCGGGGGATGTGCAGGTGGCCGTAGACCACCGTCGCCGCGTTGTAGCGCAGGTGCCAGTCGGCCGTCTCCACCGTGCCGCACCACTGCGCGAACTGCGGGAAGTGCAGGATGTCGGTGGGCTGGCGGACCAGGGGGAAGTGGTTGACAAGGACGGTCGGGATGGCCGGATCACGGGTTTCGAGATGGCGCTCGGTCTCGCGCAGCCGGGCCCGGCACCAGGCGTCGCGGCTGGGATAAGGATCTGGGTGGAGCATGAACTCGTCGGTGCACACCACGCCCGTCTTGTGCGCCCACGCGAGCGCCTCTTCCTTGGTCATGTTCGGCGGCCGGAAGCTGTAGTCGTACAGCACGAAAAGGGGCACGATGGTGACCGGCCCTCCGTGCCCCGTCCAGACGGCGTAGGGATCCTCGGGGGTGAGCACGCCGATGCGCCGGCAGATGCCGACCAGGTGGTGATAACGCTCCTCTCCCCGCAACTGCACCGGATCGTCCTTCGGCGTCCACAGCTCGTGGTTGCCCGGCGTCCAGATGACGGTGGCGAAGCGTTCTTTCAGCAGGGTCAGCGCCCACTCGATGTCGGCGACGAACTCGCCCACGTCACCGGCGACCAGCAGCCAGTCGGACTCGGACTCAGGACGGAGTTTTTCGACGATCTGGCGATTCTCGGGATACGCCACGTGGAGGTCACTGATCGCCATGAGCTTGCCGCTGGTCATGCCGCCGATCGTCACATGGCGATCGTAAACCGTGCCGTTGCCGGGCGGGAAACAGATCCCGGGCGCGGCAGGGCACCAAATGTGTGATGTGGAGCCGGGTCCGGATAGCGTTTGCGCATGACCGCCACCATCGTCGCCAAGGACCTCGCAGCCGGACATGGCGACAGGGCCCTGTTCTCCGGGCTCGACCTGGTCGTCGCGCCGGAGGACGTCATCGGGCTGGTCGGTGTCAACGGCGCGGGGAAGTCGACGCTCCTGCGGATCCTCGCGGGCCTCGACGCCCCCGAGCGGGGCTCCGTGCAGCTCAGCCCGCCCACGGCGGTCGTCGGCTACCTGCCACAGGAGCCCGAGCGCAGGCCGGGGGAGACCGTGGCGGACTTCCTGGCCCGGCGCACGGGCGTCGCCGCGGCGCAGGCCGACCTGGACGCCGCGACCGAGGGCCTGGTCGAGGGCCGTCCTGGCGCCGACGACGCGTACTCCACGGGGCTCGAGCGCTGGCTCGCCCTCGGTGGCGCCGATCTCTCTGAGCGGGCCGAGGAGGTCGCCGCGGATCTCGGCCTCGGCGTCGATCCGCACCAGCCCATGACGGCGCTGTCGGGCGGGCAGGCCGCCCGGGCCGGCATGGCGTCGCTGCTGCTCAGCCGTTACGACGTCTTCCTGCTCGACGAGCCCACCAACGACCTCGACCTGGACGGGCTCGAACGGCTGGAGCGCTTCGTCACCGGCCTGCGGGCGGGCACCGTGGTGGTGAGCCACGACCGCGAGTTCCTCGCCAGGACCGTGACCAGGGTGGTCGAGCTCGACCTCGTCCAGCAGGAGGTGCACGGCTACGGCGGCGGGTACGAGGCCTACCTGACCGAGCGCGAGGTCGCCCGCCGTCACGCCCGCGCCGAGTACGAGGAGTACGCCGACACGCGGGCCGGGCTCCAGGCGAGGGCGGGGATCCAGCGGGCCTGGATGGACAAGGGCGTGAAGAACGCCCGCCGCAAGGCCACCGACAACGACAAGATCGGCCGCAAGTTCCGCAGCGAGGCGAGCGAGAAGCAGGCGGCCAAGGCCCGCCAGACCGAGCGCATGATCGAGCGGCTGGAGGTCGTGGAGGAGCCCCGCAAGGAGTGGGAGCTGCGCATGGAGATCGCCGCCGCTCCCCGGGCCGGGGCGGTCGTGGCGACCATGCGAGGCGCGGTGGTCAAACGCGGCACCTTCGTCCTCGGCCCCGTCGACCTGCAGATCGGCTGGGCCGAGCGGGTGGCGATCACCGGGGCCAACGGCTCGGGCAAGTCGACGCTGCTCGCGGCGGTCCTCGGCCGGGTGCCGCTCGACGAGGGGCACGCCGCGCTCGGGCCGGGCGTCGTGGTCGGGGAGGTCGACCAGGCGCGTGCCCTGTTCCTGGGCGACGAGCCGCTGCTGGACGCCTTCGGCGCCGCCGTGCCCGACCTGGCGCCCGCCGACCTGCGCACGCTGCTCGCGAAGTTCGCGTTGAGGGCGGCGCATGTGCTGCGGCCCGCCGCCACCCTGTCGCCCGGCGAGCGCACCCGGGCGGCCCTGGCGCTGCTCCAGGCTCGCGGAGTGAACCTTCTCGTGCTGGACGAGCCGACCAACCACCTCGACCTGGTGGCGATCGAGCAACTGGAGTCGGCGCTCTCCTCCTACCAGGGCACCCTCCTGCTGGTCACCCACGACCGCCGCATGCTGAAGGCCGTGCACACCACGCGCCACCTCCAGCTCTCCGCCGGCCGGGTAACGGAGACCGGGCAGTAGTGCGGCGGGGCAGGGCCGCGGCGTCGGGTCGCCGCCGGGCCTTGTCGTGTCCCATCCATCTCCTCGTGCGTGGCCTCCGCGCGCTCTATTCGTGCTTTAGCTGACTAAACCAGTCATTGGATGACATTCATAGCGTGCTACACGAATATCGTCGATCTCGTAAACCAAGGAACGCCGGAGATCGTCTCAACGTTGTATAGCGCAGATAAGTAGTCATAAAGGGCTGATGTGCGACCAGGTGCTCCCGGCTTCCCCGCACCTTCGACGCACAACGTCAGGAAAGAGCGGTGGCACGTGCGCAACGCGCGGAATCCCGGGATGCCGGCACCGTGGTCACGGGCGGTCAGGTTCTTCTGGGCGGCTCATGCAGGACGCCGGGACGGCCGTCTCGGCGTTCCCTACGATCACCACGCCACAGGGTCGGGGCACCCCGACGGCAATCGCTGGACGAAGTTCATCGGGACCGTGGCGGCCGACAGCGCCTGCCGTCGCGCCCGGGTCATGAAGGCGTTCATCCACGACACGCGGCAGGAAGAAGGGGCCCTGCTGGTGACGGCTGGCAGGGTCAACGACCTCACGCGCGGGGCACGCGATCTCCGGTCCCCCGCGTCCCCGGCTGCTTCAGGGTCCCCCTCGGGCCCGGCGGCAGGCTCCTCGTACCCGCTCTCGCTCGCCGACGTGATCGCGGCCCGGCGTGAGAGCGCCCTCGGCGGCCGGCGGCAGGCCCTCGACGCCGAGCTCGCCGCGGCGCGACAGGCGCTGGCGGAGAGGCTGTCCGTCTACGAGGCGGCCGTACGGCAGATGCGTACGAACATGAACGAGGTGGCGTGGTGGGCCAACCACCTGGTCGCCCACTACCACCAGGCGCTGGACCGTTCCTACCTGGCCGGAAAGAAGAGGGAGGGCGACGCGGGCGCCCGGCTTCCGCACTGGGAACCCGCCAAGATCGAGCCGGACGAGTCGGAGGAGCGACTGGTGATGTCGGGCGACCTGCTCAGCCTCCTTCCGCCCAAGGTCCGCGAGGTCGTGGAAGAGGCGCTGGGCCACATCGGCACCCCCGCCGGCGAAGGCGGTGCCGCCTGATGCCCGGAATCCGGATGATGATGGGCGCGCTGCTCGCCGGCTCCGCCTGCCTCACGGCCGGCTGCGCGCAGGCGCAGGCACAGCCGGTGCGCTCGTGCGGCCTCGTGGTGGACGCGACCTCCTTCAGCCGCAACACCGACGTGCCCGCGAAGATCAAATCGGGTGTCCCGAAGTTCCTCGACGGCTGCGACCGCGTCGCCTTCAACGTCATCAGCGGTTCGGTCGGCGCGTCTGACTGCCGTCAGGCCCCGATGGACCTCGTGGCCGGGCCCAGGGACAATCCGCAGGGCAATCCCAACAAGGCCGCCCAGATCAGCGCGCAGCGCAGGCTCGCCGCGGTGAAGACGATGAACGACCTCCTCGCGTGCGCGCGCGCCGAGACGGCCACCCAGACCGGTTCCGACGTGTTCGGCGCGCTGGTCGACATCGCCCGCCAGACCAGCCCGCTCGACAGCTCCGCCAGGCTCCTGGTGATCAGCGACATGGCCCAGCGCACCAAGGAGCTGGACCTCTACAAGGCGCGAATAGACACCCCGGCGAGCCGGCTCGCGATCATCTCGCGCCTCCAGCGGGACAACCGGCTGCCCAAACTCACCGGCGTGCACGTCACGATCATCGGCTTCGGCATCAGGGTGACCTCCGAGGTCGTACGCCAGCAGCAGATCAGGGACTTCTGGGACCTGGTGTTCGTCAAGGCCGGCGCCCTGCCGGTGACCTACCTCTAGGCCTTGGAAAGGACGGACCAGTGGGCCAGAACCAGCGGCGGGCGCTCTGGTGGCGTATCAAGCCCTACTTCAGCCAGGGTGAGCGGCCTGACTCCCTCGACCTCGAACTGGAGATGGAGGAGGACCCGTACGGAGGGCCCGTCCTCGGGCGGCGGCTCCCTGAGAAGGAGCTCAAGCGGCTGTGCGACGAGGCGCGGAAGAGCGGCGACCACGACGGCAGGTCGGGGATGTACGACGAGTGGAGCCTGTCGACGGGAAGCAGGCCGCCCTACCTGATGACGCTGGAGGCCATGCGTGAGGAGACCCTCTCCGAGGAGCGGGTCAGCTCGCTACGGGACCTCCAGCGCCTGGAGGAGCGCATCGCGGCCACGAAGCAGGATCTGAAGAAGTGCGAGGAGCGGTCCAGCCGTACGGAACGCGAGCTGGACGGGCTCACGGCCCAGGAGAAGGAGATCCAGAGCCTTCTCAGCGGCCACGGGGCGCAAGCCGGCACGGGCGACCGGGAGCACGACGGGACCAAGGGGACCACGGCGCCCGCCCACCCGGGTCACCGGTGGGCCGAGCCCACCCGGAGCCTCAGGCGCCGCCTGCTCCTCGGCGTGCTGCGGGTCGCGGTGCTCGCCCTGTTCGCCGCGGTCGAACTACCGATCCAGTACGCCACGTTCCTGTTCTTCGGTGAGAGCCCGGAGATGACCTGGGCCTTCGTCATCGGCACGACGGGCGCGATGCTCGTGGCCCCGCACCTGGCGGGGGGATGGACAAGGCGCATGAGCATCGAGGGCTGGCGGTCGCCGCTGCTGCCGGGCACCCTGGTCGTCCTGCTCGGCTGGTCCGTCGGGGTGTGCCTGCTCGCCTTCCTGCGTACGGCCGTGCTGTTCGCGCCCACCGTCGACTCGGCCACCCTGGAGACGGTCAAGTCGACGATCGACACGCTCGACCTCGGCAGGGTCCCGGTGACGGTGCTGTTCACCGCGCTGCTCACGCTCAGCGGGGTGGTGACGTTCACCTTCGGGTATCTCGGCGAGAACCCGTACGCCGCGAAGCTGGCCGACATCCAGCGCGAGCGCAGGAAGCTGGAGAAGGTCCTCGCGACGCTGGAAGGGCGGAAGAACCGCGACGAGTACCTGGTCAGCCTCACAGAGACCCGGATCGAGCGGCATTCGGAACGCTGGGAGGCGTGGATCGCCGCACGAGGCAAGCCGTATGAGGTGGGCGCCGCCGTCTACCTGCGAGCGGTCGCCGACGCCATGAGGAACCCGGCGTTCACCGAGTCGGCGAGCCGGTGGCTCGGTGAGCACGCCAGGCCGAAGCAGGCCGCCGACTAGCGACGTCACCGAGAACCACTTGGAGCGCTCCGTGGACGGTGTCCGCGTGTCCCTGGCCGGCATGGGGTTCGGCCTGATCATCGCCGGGTGCCTGGGCACCCCGGTCAGGCTCTCGAAGATCACCCAGGTGACGGTTCTCACCTCTGAACAGCGTGTCCTGGTGGCCGCCATCGGCCTGGTCACCGTGCTCCTCATGCTGGGGACCAAGCGGCTCTTCAGACCCCTGCGCCTGCGCCACCTGACCGCCCTGCTGTTCAGCACCCTCGTGGGGGCCGCGGTGGCCTTCTCGGCGGGCGCCCTGGTGTTCCCCGCGCTCGCGGGGCCGGCGAGGAGCCGCCACGACGACCGCGAAGGCGAGTGGAGGGGCTTTCTCGACTACCCGGAGAGCGGCGGGCACTCCGTCCACGTGCGCGTCGACTCCGTCGAGCGCTCGCACGTGGTGTCCGGCCGGCTGGTGATCCGGCTCAGCAACGGGAAGTGCGTCTTCGTCCTCAGGGACTCCGAGATCACCCCTGGAAGGGCCATGTCGATGGACTTCCAGCGCGCCCCGGGAGACGAGGCCTGCGCCGCCGAGGACGGCGCCGAGCTGCGCATGGAGGTGATCGAGCCCGGTCTGAGGATGAAGCTCGACGTGGTCACCGACGAGGAGGACGTCATCGCCACCGGGGTGGTGACCAGGACTCCGGACGCGCGTTCACCGCCCGGCGGCCGATTCCCTTACCGTCCCTGATTCCTTTCCCCTTCGGTGAACCGCTCGCCGCCGTGGCCCGTACCTGCTGGTGCGAATCGCCGTGGCCGGTCCGTCGATGTCGTGGCGGCCGGGCCACGGTGCGGTTGATCAGGGAAGGGATCCTCGTGCCCGTGCGCAGCGTCCGGAAGCGACTCGTTCCGGCGGTCGCCGGGCCGGCCGTCGCCATGTCTCTGACGTTTCTGATGTTTCTGACGGCCCAGGGGAGCGCCGCGGCCGAGCCGCGTCCCACCGTCGCACAGGCCAAGGCCAGGCTCGAGAAGCTCCAGGACCAGGCCGACAAGATGGTCGAGCGCTACAACACCGTCGCCGAGCGCTACAAGACCGCCAAGAAGAAGTACGGCCTGCTCGACCAGGAGCTCGACCGCGAGCGGAGCAAGGTCGACTCGCTGCGGGAGAACGTCGTCTCGACCGCCTCGAACATGTACCAGTACGGCGGCATGATGAGCTTGCCGGGGCTCATCTCGCAGGACGACCCGGCGGGCCTGCTGTCCGGGCTGGCCGTGGCCGACCAGGTGTCGGCGGGGCAGGCCCGCACCCTGGAGGCGTTCGACGCCGCCACGCGCGGGCTGCGGACGCGGCGGGCCAAGGCCAAGACCGCGTACGACGACATGTCCAAGATCCTGGTCGATGTCGGCAAGGAGAAGAAGCAGGTGGAGAAGCTCGTCGGCGAGCAGGAACGCCTGCTGCGGCGGCTCAACCAGTTCAACGCGGGCGACCCGAACAGCCGGGGCATCAAGTACGACGGCGCGGCGTCCGGCAACGCCAAGGTGGCACTGCAGTTCGCCTACGCGCAGGTGGGCAAGCCGTACCGCTGGGGCGCCACCGGGCCGAGCTCCTACGACTGCTCCGGCTTCGCCCAGGCGGCCTGGGCCAAGGCCGGGGTCAAGCTGCCGCGCACCACCTACCAGCAGTGGGCGTGGGGCGCCTCCCGGCGGGTGTCGCTGAACGCGCTGCGGCCCGGTGACCTGCTCTTCAGCAACGGGCTCGGTCACATGGGCATCTACGCGGGCGACGGCAAGATGGTGCACGCCCCGCGTACCGGCGACGTGGTCAAGGTCGTCGCGCTGGACTCCTACTGGCGCGGCCGCCTGGCGGGCGCCGTGCGCCCCTGACACTCGGCCGGGATCAGGTGAAGTTGCGCGATACGGCCGTGAGGGTGGCGGGGACGTCGGTGGTGATCGGCCGGCCGTGGCCGACGCACGCGAGGGTCGTGTCGAGCTTGGCCAGGGCGCGGAACGACTCCATCGTCTTGGCGCGGTCGAGGTTGAAGACCCCGAGCATCACCTGCCCGTCGACGTGGGCCACGGTGTCGCCCGTGAACAGCACCCCGGACGCGGGCAGGTGGATCGCGATGCTGCCATCGGTGTGGCCGGGGGTCGCGATCACGCGGGCGCCGCCGCCGAAGTCGATGACGTCACCGTCTTCGAGCTCGCGGTCGACAGGGCAGGGCGGCGCGGGTGGCAGGCCGGTGGCGACCTGCGCGTGCAGCTCGCGCTCCCAATCGTGGAAGTTGGGCGGCCGGCCGCGGACCACGCCCCGGATCACCGGCGCCTCGAGCCGGTGGGCCATGACGCTCACCCCGCCCCACGCCCTGACCTCGGCCGCCGAACCGGTGTGGTCCTCGTGGAAGTGGGTCACCACCACGCGGGTGAGCTCACGCCTGTCGAACCCGAGCGTGCCGATGGCCTCGGCGATGTCGGCCCCGGAGCCCGCGATGCCGGTGTCGATGAGCGTGAGCGAGCCGGCGTCCCGCCAGAGGTAGGCCTGCCCGAACCTCGGCTGGAGCATGTAGAGCTCGGGACGAAGCTGGGTGATCTCCATATGCGCACCCTAGGCCGCTGGTCACCGCACGCGGCACCCCTTTCGCCCGCAGCGCAGCGACGCGGGCGAAGCGCGGTCCCGGGAACGCGCGGGCAAGTACTCAGGGGAGATCCGGTACGCGTACTCAGGCGCCTGGGCCGCCCACGGAGGAGCATCGAAACCATGACGAAGCCCCTGCACCCCACCACGACCGGCGCTTACTACGCCCAATGCGTCATCTCCTTCGGGATCGCGCTCGCCGGCATCGCGATCGGCATCGCCTACATTCCCGTCGACCCCTGGGTCCGCGCGTTCCTGGCCGTCGCCGTGCTCTACACGGTGACGTCGGCCTTCGTGCTCGCCAAGTGCGTGCGCGACCGGCAGGAGGTCGGCAACATGGCGAGCCGCGTCGACCAGGCGCGCCTCGACAGGCTCCTCGCCGAGCACGACCCTTACAAGGTCGACGGCCTGTGAAGTCGCGGGCGCCGTCAGGTCTCGTCGAGGCCGCGTTCGATCGCGTAGCGGACCAGCTCGACGCGGTTGTGAAGCCGCAGCTTGTTGAGGGTGTTCTGCACGTGGTTCTGCACGGTGCGGTGCGAGAGCACCAGCCGCTCGGCGATCTGTTTGTAGGAGAGCCCCTTGGCGACCAGGCGCAGCACCTCGGTCTCGCGGTCGGTCAGGCGCGGGCCGTCGTCGGCGGGGGTCTGGACCGCGAGGCGGCGGTATTCACCGAGCACGAGCCCCGCGAGGCCGGGGGTGAACACCGGCTCGCCCTCGGCCGTGCGGCGCACGGCGTCGAGGAACTCCTCCTTGCCGGCCGACTTGACCAGGTAGCCCGAGGCGCCCGCCTTGACCGCCTCGAGCACGTCCTCCTGCTCAGCACTCGCCGACAGCACCAGGACGCGGGGCGGGTGCTCGCAGGCCGCGAGCCCTCTGGCGACCTCCACTCCGGGCAGGTCGGGAAGCCTCAGGTCGAGGATCACCACGTCGGGCCGTACGGCGGCGGCGACGCGGAGGGCCTGGCGCCCCTCACCCGTGGTCGCGACCACGTCGTAGGCGGCCTCGCCGAGGTCGCGGGCGAGGGAGTCCCGCCACATCGGGTGGTCGTCCACCACCATCACCCGCAGAGCGTTCACACCGGTAACTGTAGGTCGGCCGGGGCCTAAGCGGGAGCGGGGACGGTCAGCTCGACCTCGGTGCCCTGGCCCGGAACGGAGATGAAGCCTGCCGTGCCGCCGAGGTTGGCCACGCGCCCTCGGATCGACTGCGCGACGCCGAGCCTGCCCTCGGCCTCCGCCTCCGCGAGACGCCCCGCGGGGATGCCGGGGCCGTCGTCGCGGACGGTGACGGTCACCGACTCGGCGTCCCCCTCGGCGAACACCCAGGCCCGGGTGCCCTCCTCGCAATGCCGGCGCACGTTGTCGAGCGCCGCGCCCACGGCCGCGGCCACCTCCCGCGCCTGCTCCGCCCGCAGCAGAAGGGGCGTCGCGGGCGTGGACACGGTCACCGTGGCCGAACCGTACCTGCGCAGCAGGGCGCCGACGTCGGTGAGCCCGGCGTCCTCGTACCTCGCCGAGACCGGCTCGCCGCGGATCATCTCCCGCAGGGCCGCCTCCTGCCCCCCGGCCAGCCGTCCCAGCTCGGCGGCCTCCCCGCCGATCTCCAGCCCGCGACGCTGTACCAGGGCCAGCACCTGAAGGACGGAGTCGTGGATGCCCCGGGCCAGCCGCTCGCGCTCGCGGCCGGCCGCCTCCATCTCGACCGCCCGCTGGAGCCGTTCCTCGGCCTGCTTGGTGAGCCGGGCGACGTGGCCCACCACGGCTCCGGCGAGGATCAGCAGCACGGCCCCACTGGCGGGGACGAAGAGGTCGAACGCGCGCAGGCCGCGCAGCCACAGGTCGCCCAGCGACAGGATGATCGCCGCCACGACCCCCGCGCGGCGCCCGCCGTACACGGCCCAGGCGAGCACGGGGCCGCCGATCCAGGTGGCGGTGACCGGCATGACCCCGGCGGGACCCGCGCCCGAGCCCTGGACGTACGGCGAGGCGAGCAGGCAGCCCATCGTGACGAGCAAGTCGATCACGAGGAGGGCCCTGCCGCGGGCGACCGAGTAGGCGAACGTCGTGGCCGCGGTCCAGAGGGCCATGACACCGATGACGAGCCACCCGAGGGCGGGCCGCTGGTAGCCTCCGGCGCCCGCGAGCAACAGCGCTGCGTAAGCGAGCGAGGCGATGCGGTAGACCGCGATGGCGCGCCAGAAGGACCCTTCTATCTCCATGCGTCCCCATCGCGATCGTCGGGGCGTATTCCGGTGAGTCAACTGTAGGCATACGAGCAGCCGCCGGCCCCGTCTTCGCCTAGCCTTTGAGGTCTGCGTAGCAGGTCACACGCCCGCGACGCGGCTTGCTTTCTGGGGAGAAGCGAGTGTTCTGGGAGAAAAGAGGTCATATCGCGGCTACGCTCGATTCATGGTCAGGCAGCAGACAGCGGTAGTACCGGTAGACCCAGAAAACCCTGGCACCTGCCTATGCGGGCATCCAGCCGACTACGTGATCGAGACGAGCTGGTTCTCCGGCAGGCGTTCCCGGGACCCGGTGTGCGAGCCGCACGTCGACGAGGTGGTCCGGGGCATCGCGAAGAAGAACGCGGTGCGGAACGGCGGCACCTAGATCCAGGTGACTCCGGGGGTGCGCTTCGGTTCACCCAAGGAGGCGTAACACGGCGGTGGTCGCGACGGCCACCGCCACGACTATCAGGAACGGCGCGCGGAACAGCAGCGCGATCACGGCCGCGCCGAGCCCCGCGGCGCGAGCGTCCAGGGTGATGTGGTGGCCCCCTGTGAACGTCTGGGTGGCGATGAGGGCGCTCAACAGCCCCACGGGTAGCAGTGCGGCGATCCGGCGTGTGCGTTCGTCCCGCAGGATCCGCTCCGGCACCGACAGCCCGGCGAGCTTGAACAGGTAGCAGCCCACGCTCGCGGCGATCACGGCGTACCAGATCATGGGGTCTCCTCCTCAGGGCCGGAAATGGCCGGGGATACCGGCGGTTCCGCCTTCTTCGACGGCAGGAGCAGCGCCAGGACCCCCACCACCAGGGCGGACAGCAGCACGGGAACGCCCGCAGGCAGCAGCGGCGCGGCGATCAGGGCGGTCGCGGCGGCGAGCAGGGCCGCCATCCACGGACGCCCCGCACGCATGCGCGGCGCCAGCAGGGCCAGGAACGCGGCGGGCGCGGCCACGTCCATGCCGAGCACCTCGGGGCCGGGCAGGACCTGGGCGCCGAGCGCGCCGAGCAGGTTGCCAAGGCCCCACAGCGTGTACAAGGCCACGCCGGTCGCCCAGAATCCGAGCCGCCCGGCCCGTTCGGTCTCGCGGCCGACGGCCATCGCGGTGGTCTCGTCGATGACCAGCTGCGCGGCCAGGGCCTTGCGTGCGCCCCTGACGTTCAGCAGCGAGGCCAGGCGCAGGCCGTACAGCGCGTTGCGGCTGCCGAGCAGGACCGCGACGGCGGCACCGGCGAACGGGTTGCCACCGGAGCCGATCACCCCGGCGATCGCGAACTGCGACGCGCCCGTGAACATCAGCAGCGACAGCGCTAACGTCTGAAGAATGGACAGCCCCGCGGCCGAGCAGATCGCACCGCAGGACACGGCGTACGCCCCGCTGGTCAGGGCGATCCCGGCCGCGTCGCGGAGCACCGACGCGCGAGTGGCGGGCCACCCGGGGTCGGCCGGTCGGGGCCGGCCGGGGGGCTGGAGGGAAGGATCAGTGCGTTTCAGCGGGGGAGTCCTCACGGGTGGGCCGCCGGACCGGCGGGTGGCCGCGGTGGATGTTCCAGTCGGGGGCGAGGACGGACATCACGATGGCGTCGTGCCACTCCCCGTCCCAGCGCAGGGCGTCTCTCAGGACGCCTTCCTTGACGAAGCCGACCTTCTCGTACACGTGATGCGCCCGAGCGTTGAAGGCGAACACCTCAAGGCTCACCCGGTGGAGCCCCACGGTCTCGAACGCGTGGGCAAGGACCAGGCGGGTGGCCTCGGTGCCGTATCCCTTGCCGTACACGCGCGGGCCCACCAGGGCGATGCGCAGGTTGCAGGACATGTTGGCGGTGTCGAGCTCGTTGAGCACGATCTCGCCGACGTAGGAGCCGTCGGCCGCGTCGCAGATCGCCAGGTCGAGCCGGTCGCCGTGCTCGGCCCGGGTGGCGTACCAGAGCCTGGTGGCCTCCTGGTTGAACCCCCCGTGCGAGCCGGTGAGCCGCCGGGTCTCGGGGTCGCGCACGAGCTCCCACAGGCCGTCGGCATGCTCCGGGCCGGCGGGGCGCAGTACGACGCGCTTGCCGGTGAAGGTCGGTTTATCGCTGAACGTCACGGAAGAGTGCGTACCACCGACGTGTCTGCCTGGGCAAACGGAATACGCCGGGTACGGCGTGGCGAGATCCGGCGGGCCTCGGACGTTTGAGACCCGTGTGAGGGAAAGAAGGGGGTGCGAGGAGCGAAGGAGGCATTTCCATGACCATAGCCGGAAGCATCTTCCTGATCATGCTCGGCGCCATCCTGACGTGGGCCGTCGAGTTCGACCTCGCGGGCGTCGACATCAACGTCGTCGGCGTGATTCTCATGCTCGGTGGTATCGCCGGACTGCTGTTCGGCATCTGGCGGCTCACCAACATGCGAAGGACGACCGCCGTCACCCGCACGACTCCCGTGAGCCCTGTCAGCCCGGTCAGCCCTGTCAGCCCGGTCAGCCCTGTCAGCCCGGTCGACGGCACGCGCACCCAGGTGTACGAGGAGCGGCGTTACGACGACCCGATGGTCTGACCCGGCGGAGCCCGGTGGCGGCCACGTGGCCACCAGCGGTTCTTCGAGGAGGTATCAGTCATGCCTGGAAAGCAGGAGCTCCCATCGACCATTGAGCGCTCCCCGAAAAAGGCACAGGAAACATGGATCAAAGCGCATGACTCAGCCGTGCGGACGTACGGAGAGGGCGAAAGGGCCCACCGCACCGCGTTCGCCGCGCTGAAGCATTCGTTCGAGAAGGTCGGCGACCATTGGGAGCCGAAGGCCCAGAAGGGCCCCTCCGATGCCCAGGCCGCGCGCGGCACGCCGGCACGGGGTGAGACCGCCGAGGGCGTCGACGCCAACGCCAGCAAGGAACACCTGTACAAGGTCGCCGCCCGGCTGGGTGTCGAAGGCCGGTCGAAGATGGACAAGAGCGAGCTTGTCGAGGCCATCAAGAAGGCGAATCGCAGGGCCACCGCGAAAGCCAGGTGACCTGTGGCCGAACAGGCTTCCACGGCGTTCATCGGCCGGTCCGGCTCAAGCCGGGCCGGCCTTCTCGCGTGTGCCCATCCGCGCCGGTGGGCGGAAACTCGTTAGAGCCTTTCCTGTAGGGGTAGCGGGGTGCCATGGCAAAGGAGGACACGATGGCGGATATGACGGGCCCGGCGCAGGACGCGCTGACCGAGGCGAAGAAGAGCACGGGCGACCTGGCGGTCAAGGCCGGCGACAAGGCAGGGGACCTGGCTTCCAAAGCCGGGGACAAGGCCGGAGAGCTGGCCTCCAAGGCGGGCGGCAAGGCAGGGGACCTGGCCTCCAAGGCCGGGGACAAGGCGGGCGACCTCGCGGCCAAGGCGAGCGACAAGGCCGGTGACCTGGCCGAGATCGCCGGGAGCAAGGCGACCGAGCTGGCGGGCAAGGCGGGCGACCTCGCCGAGAAGGCCCGCTCCAACATGCCCCCCGAGGTGAAGGACGCGGCCGACAAGGTCGTCACCCAGGCCAAGAACCGCCCGTGGGTCACCGCCGCGGTGGCCGCCGGCGCCCTGGTCCTGTGGAGGATCCTGCGGAGGAAGAAGTAATCGTGAAGAAGCTTGCCTACAGGTCGGCGGGCGCGCTGTCCGGCATGGCCGGCGGCTTCCTCTCCGGCCTGATCTTCAAGCAGGTCTGGAAGCTGGTGGCCGGCAAGAGCGACGCCCCCGAGGCCACGTCCAAGCAGTACGGCTGGAGTGAGGTTCTGATCGCCGCCGCGGTCCAGGGCGCGATCTTCGGGGTCGTGAAGGCCGCCATCGACCGCGCGAGCGCGGAAGGCATCCAGAACGCCACAGGGGAGTGGCCGGGGAAGTGACGCCATCCGGCAGAAGGTCCCCCCTGAGAGCCTGGAACCACCCCGCATAGCGAGAGGGCGACGGAATCGAATCCGTCGCCCTCCTTCGTGTCCCGGCCCTCAGCGGCGGGCGGCCAGCACGGCCAGGGCCGCCGCGGCGGCGCCGCCCACGCCGGCGGCGACCAGGTTGCGGTGCTGCGACAGCCACACCTGGACGCTGCGGTCCTTGGAACGCTCGTCGAAGCCGCCGTGGGCGCCGTAGTCGCGGTTCTCGTCCGCGGGCTCCCACAGGTTCGCCACGCCGCTCGGCTTGTCTTCGGTCTGCTGGGAGTCGACGCCCGTCTTGCCGAGGTAGCGGTCGATCAGCCCGGCGGCGAACTTCTCGCCGATGATCGTCGCCGCGGTGCTGCCGCCCACCCAGTACTCCCGCCGGGACGGGTGCTCGGCGGCGTACACGATCGCCTGCGCGGCCACCTCGGGCTGGAAGATCGGCGGCACGGGCTGGGGGTGGCGGCGCAGCCGCGAGAGCACCCAGTCGAACTGCGGGGTGTTCACCGCGGGAAGCTGCACCATGGTGATCTTCACATCGCTGCCCTCGTTGAGCAGCTCGGTGCGGACCGACTCGGTGAACCCCTTCATCGCGTGCTTGGCACCGCAGTAGGCCGCCTGGAGCGGGATGCCGCGGTAGGCCAGGGCGGAACCGGTCTGCACGATGACGCCCCGGTTCCTCGGGCGCATCCGGAGCAGCGCGGCCCGGGTGCCCCACACGTAGCCGAGGTAGGAGACCTTGGTGGTGCGCTCGTACTCCGCCGGCTCGATCTCGGTGAACGGCGCGAACACCGAGGAGAACGCCACGTTGATCCACACGTCGATGGGGCCGAGCTCTTTCTCGACGCGGTCGGCGGCGGCGTCCACCTGCTCGTGGTCGGCCACGTCCGCGGGGAAGACCTTGGCGGTCCCGCCCTCGCCTCCCACCTCGGTGGCGGCGGCCGCGAGGCCGGTCTCTCCCCGCGCGATGAGGGCGACCTTCGCGCCCTTCTCTCCGAGCATCCGTACCACAGCACGACCGACGCCACCGCTGGCGCCGGTCACCACTACGACCTTGCCGCTTAACACGTTCTCCCCTTTCAGCCGGTGGACTGGAGCGCGCCGGTTCAGCCCGTCGACCGCGGTCCGCCGCCGAGGCGGCGCTGGCGCCGGACGGCGAGGACGACGTCCACGATGGCGATCACGGCGATGACGCCGAGGGCCACGGCCAGCAACGTGGCCTTGGCCACCAGCGCCAGCACTCCCAGCGCCACCGCGAGGAACAGTACGAACGACGCAAGACGTATGTGGATGACGTCCCTCGGGGTTCCCGTCACCATGGGCTTACCGGTCGAAGACCGCTGTTCTGGAGTTTCGCTCATTACCGGCCCCCCTTTCCGCTGAACATTCCCCGTACCCGACAGATCCGACGTCATGCGCGCTCCTGCTGGTAGGTGACAGGAGCCGGTCGGTGAAGCACGTCCTCTGCCTCCTGATGGTGGATACCGCTCCTTCCCCCGCTACCGTTCAAAAGCCCGTCCAAACCCAGCCCGCTCAGGCAACGGAGACCGAGAGCACCTCGCGGCCGGCCGCCACCACCTCTTCGACGGTCACCGCCCGGGGATCGGCGCCGCGCGCGAGGGCCCGGTGCCACGGCCTGTCCGCGGGCGGTCCCCACCGGGCGGGCGAGCCGGGGCCGAAAACCACCACCGACGGGGTGCCGTACGCCGTCGCCAGGTGGGCCACCCCGGTGTCCGCGCTGACCACCAGGCCCGCCCCGGCGACCAGGGCGGCGAGCTCCTTCAGGGACGTACGGCCGGCGAGCACGCTGGTCGGCGCCAGCTTGGCCTGGGCCGCGACGAGCAGGGCCAGGGGGCGCTCGCGCCGGCTCCCGGTCACGACGACGCGCAGCCCCTCGGCGACCATGGCCCTCGCCACCTCGGCGAAACGCTCGGGCGGCCAGCGCCTCGCCGTCTCCCGGGCCCCCGGATGGATCACCACGGCTCCAGGCGCCGGGTTGTGGCAGAGCGGGACGGGAAGGGCCAGGTCGCCGGGGTCGACGCGCGAGCCGTACCACTTGACGAGCCGGCACCAGCGCTCCACCTCGTGCTCGTGCTCGTGCCAGCGCGGTCCCTTCAGCCGGGGCAGGGCAGGGTTGGCGTACGCCCACAACCGCCTCGGCCGCAGTTCCATCATCAGCCGGTGGCTCCTCGGCCCGCGCCCGTGCATGTTCACCGCCAGGTCGGGCCGCCGGCCGTTCCAGGTGAGCCCGTCCAGGCCGCGTGTGGGCAGCAGGCCCTCGACCGCGCCGGTGAGAATCGCCAGGTCGTTCAGTTCGGGGGGCGCGGCGAGAACGACGTTCAGGCCGCCGCGGCGCAGCGCCCGCAGTGCCGGCACGGCGGTGAGCAGCTCACCGATGCCGAGCGCTCTCAGTACCAGCGCGATGCTCATGGCCTCGAGCCCTCCCGGACCAGAGGGGGGTTCACGACGCCTTACTTCCGACGGGGATGCGTCCGCGAGCCTCCAGGACCTCCTCGTAGACGGCGCAGGTCTCGGCGGCGATCCGGGGCCAGTCGTACCGTGCGCGGGCCCGCTCGGCGCCCGCGACCCCGTACGCCGTGCGCAGATCGTGGTCCCCCAGCAGGGTGTTGAGGGCCGTGGCGAGCGATCTCGGGTCGCGCGGTGGGACCAGGGTGCCGGTCAGGCCGTCGACGACGGTCTCGCACTGGCCGCCGACGGAGGAGGCGATCACCGGCAGCCCGCAGGCCATGGCCTCCAGGGTGACCATGCCGAACGGCTCGTACCAGGGCACGCAGACGGCCAGGTCGGCGGAGCGCATGAGCGCCGGGACGTTCTCGTGGGAGACCTGGCCGACGAAGCGCACCCGGGCCGCGACCCCCGCCTCGGACGCGATGCGGCGCAGCCGCGTCACCTCGGGATCGTGATCCATGTCGTGGGCGGGCGGCCCTCCGGCGACGACCAGCTCGGCTCCGGGGACCAGGCGCATGGCCTCGATGACGGTGTCGACGCCCTTGCGGGGCACCAGCCGCCCGATCGACAGCACGCGCGGGCCGTGCGGGCGGGGCGCGACGGGCCCGGACGGCCCGAACTCCGCGCAGTCGACGCCGCAGGGCACCACCTGGACCGACCGGCGGGGAGCGTCCATCCGGATCAGCTCGTCTGCCTCGTCACCGCACGTGGCGATGATCCGGTCGACGCCCCGGGCGATGACGGTCTCCGCCTTGAGGCGTTCGTTCGGGCTGGAGTCGTTGGTCCCCTGGTGGCGCCGCTTCACCACGCCGAGGGCGTGGAAGGTGTGGACCACGGGGATCCCGGGATCGCGGGCGGCGGCCAGGGCCGCGAGGCCGCTCATCCAGAAGTGGCTGTGGACGACGTCCGGCGGCTGGAACATCCAGCGCTGCCGCAGCCAGTGCCCGAAGTCGGGCACCCACGGCAGGATCGCGTCCTTGGGGATCCTGGCCGGCGGTCCCGCGGGGACGTGGACCACGGACACGCCGGGGGCGAACGCCACCTCTTCGGCGATCTCCGCGCTCTCCCTGCGGGTGTAGACGGTCACCTCGTGGCCCCTGTCGGCCAGCCCGCGGGCGAGGGCCGCGACGTGGACGTTCTGGCCGCCTGAGTCCACGCCTCCGGCGATGGCGAGGGGGCTCGCGTGCTCGGACACCATTGCTATCTTCACCGGGTCTCCTCCAGTTCGGCGATCCCTGCTGACTTCCTGGCTCGGATGCGCGGAGCTCAGGGGAGCGCCCGAAGTCGGGCTGGTCGATGCCTGATGGCCTCGTGGAGCATGCGCTGGTCACCTGGCGCGGCACGGATCACGAACATCGGCACGGATACGAGCGGCGGCACCGATACGAGCGTCGGCACGGATCACGGGCAAGGGCGGATCGCGACACCGTACGGAAGGCGACCGCGGTCACGAGGTGCACGGGGGGCAGGGTGCACAGGCTGGGGGATCGTGATGACCCGCATGCGCTTCCCATCCGGCCATGGACCGGGTGGAGAGCGCCTGCGTCCTACACACTTGTCGTTAACGCGCTGTTCTATCCTGAGATCGAAGGACCAAACCTCCCCGGTTTCGCGGCCGGTACGACGGGCAGGGCGAGACCTGTACTCGATCGGAGGGGGGTAGACGATGTCCTACGAGGCTCAGCACGACGTCGCTTCGCATCACGACGCTCCGCACTACGACGCTCCCCACTACGTCGCCGCCCGCGTGCAGCGGGCGCTCGCGGAGGACGACCGCACCTACGAGCTGGGGATACGCGTCGAAATCCGCGGTGACCAGCTCTTCCTGGGCGGCCAGGTGGAGTCGCGCGAGCGCCGGCTCCTCGTGGCCGATGTGGCGGCTGAGACCGCGCCCGGCCTGAAGGTCCACAACGAGGTCACCGTGGTCGAGGTAAGGGAGCCGGGAGAGGAGGAGACCCTGTGAAGATCAGAGTCGCCGCCGTCGGCGACGTCCACCTGGGTGAGGACATCCGGGGGAGGTACCGGCGGAGGCTGGACGGCATCGAGGAGCGGGCGGACGTCCTGCTACTCGCGGGGGACCTGACCCGTCACGGCACCCCCGAGGAGGGCAGGGTCGTGGCCGAGGAGTTCCGCGACCTGCCGGTTCCCGTGGTCGCCGTGCTCGGCAACCACGACTACCAGTCCGACGCCGAGGACGAGATCGTCGCTCTGCTCCGCGACGCCGGGATACGCGTCCTGCAGGACGACTCCACGGTGATCGAGTGCGGGGACGTACGACTCGGCGTGGCGGGCGGCAAGGGCTTCGGCGGCGGGTTCGCGGGTAAGTGCGCGAGCGAGTTCGGCGAGCCACAGATGAAGGCCTTGGTCCGGCACACCAGGGAGATCGCCGAGCTGTGGCACAAGGCGCTCAAGGGCCTGGACACCGACCACAAAGTGGTGCTCAGCCACTACTCGCCGGTCAAGGAGACCCTCGCGGGCGAGCCGCTGGAGATCTACCCCTTCCTCGGCAGCTACCTGCTCGCCGAGGCCGTCGACGCCGAGGGCGCCGATCTGTTCATCCACGGACACGCGCATGCCGGTGTCGAGAAGGGCGTGACGCCCGGTGGCGTCCGCGTCCGCAACGTGGCGCTGCCCGTGCTCAGCAGGGCGTACGCCGTCTACTGCCTTGGCGGTGAGGACCCCGAGATCTGCTGAGACGTCCTGATGTGCCTGCTCTTCCCGCCCCGCCTAGGGTTTCTCCTGGGCGGGGCGAAGGGTTTCACGGGCCGGCGGACGGTCTGAGAGCACGGTTCGATCCCTCGGAACGCATTGTTCTTCAGGGAAGGGGCCGCATGGTCAGGGGCGGTTCAGCCAGGGGACGGCTGACCGCTGAGGTCTGTTGTCTTTTGATGTCTTCTTTTCTCGAGCACTCGTTTCGACCGGGTCGATCGAGCCGGGCCCCTTGTGGAACCCGCGAACTCGGGGCCGCGGCGGCGGGCCGGGTAGGCCGGTCCGCCGCTTGCGCGTCCAACTTCGCCTCTTCTTTCAGGTGCTTTATGGATGGAAGATGCTGACGCCACCGGGGCCGACGAGAAGGCCGACGACGATGAGGACGATCCCCCAGAGGAGGTCGCGACGGGCCAGGATGACGTAGATCCCGGCGATGACGAGAACGACGGCGATGAGCCAAAGAAGTGTACCCATGGGCATCCCTCTGCCCTGACAAATGCCTCATTAACGTGTTTGCGCATCAACTCTTGCTATCGGGGGATTAATGTTCAAGCAACAGCCAACCGCGGGGCTGACCGGCGCAAACGTCTGGGCGCCTCCCACGTCGCCCGACGTGTGAGGCGCCCGAAGATCGCGGCCGCCGGCTCTCAGGCCTCCTGGGCACCGTCCCGCCCGCGCCACCGCGAGACGAGCGGCTCCACGAACCACAGCCAGCCGCTCAGCCCCGCCACCCCTCCCGCCAGCAGCGCCGCCGGCAGGATGCCGAGGAAGGCCTCCACGACCAGCCCGGTCGAGCACGTCATGGAGATGGCGAGCGCGATCCCTCCCACCACGCCGAGCCGGTTGGCGCGGTGGAGCATGAGCTCCTTCAACTGGGTGCGGAAAAGAATGCGGTGCTGTGTCGCCGGGGCGATGAGGCAAATGGAGGCGATGGCGGCGCTCAGCATGGCGACGTAGAAGAGCCACCGCCCTGCCTGGTCGACCTTTCCGAAACCTGTGGAGAAGGGCAGGGTGAGAAGGAAGGCGAAAAGCACCTGCACGCCCGTCGCCGCCACCCGTAACCCCTGGAGGAGTTCGCCGAGCTCACGGTCGACCCGTTCTTTGTGGCTCTCATCGGACTCGGGTCCGGCCACGTCACTCAGCGTCATCCGTACTTCCTGATCCTCTCGCGCCGGTGGGCGCGCACCATGCGCCGTACGGTGAACAGAGCGCCCGCCAGTGCCGCGTAGGCCAGGATTCCGAGGAGCATGGTCAGCCAGACGGCCCCCGCCATGCCCGCCACCACGCTGAGAAGGGTGCACGCGACCAGCCCCAGCGCGGCTATTCCGAACCACTTGCCGTAAGGGTTCTGCTGGAACGCCTTGAGCGAGGTGCTGAGGGAGATCTCGGTCATGACTCCTCCTCGGGCGGCTCCTCGGTGGACTTCATCAGTCGTGCGTACCCGAACTGTAACCAGTCGGAGACGGCGACGGCGGACATGGTGGCCCCGGCGATGCGGGTGACTCCGGGAGCGAAGACCATGCCGGCGGCATAGGCCGTGGCGACCCACTGCGCGACGCAGAAGGGGCAGGTCACGAGCTCGCCGACGGCATGCTTGATGCCGTGGCCGCGAACCTCCTCCCTCAGTTCGGCAGGTCCGCTCACCCCGGCGTAGCGTGTGAAGGGTGCCCGGAACGGGCTCGTGACCGGGTCCTTCGTGATCGTCCGGGAGAGTCGGTGTGTGCTCAGCCCCATGAGGAACAGGTCCATCGGGGAGATCCGCTCTGGTGCCCTGGCGCCCGTCAGCCTGCCGAGGGCGAGCAGGCCCGCCACCGCGCCGCCGTAGACGCCGAGAACGCGCAGGTACGATCCAAGCGGCCGATCTGCTCCGTTCTCGTAGGCCCGTCCCTCCTTACGAAGTGTGCTCGTGAATATGTTGGTCATAGGGCGCCGCCTACCCTTCCCCGGCACGACCATGCGCCGTGTTTTCCGGTGCACAAGGCGGGTAGTTGTGATCTTCAGCCTGCGCTCGTTGGGGGTGAGCCTTGGGGAGTCACACGCATGAGGTGACCGACGCGATCATCGACACGTTGAAGCGCGCCGGGTCCGTGCTCAAAGCCGAGGGAGTGCGGTTCGCGCTCGCCGGAGGCTGTGCGGCCTACGCCCGCGGAGCGGCCCCTTCGCTGCACGATGTCGACTTCGTGCTGGTCGAGGAGGACGTGCCTCGCACGCTGGAGATGCTCAGGCAGGTCGGGTTCCGCACGGCCAAGCCGCCGGAGGACTGGCTGGTCAAGGCGTTCGACGAGGGTGACAGGCTGGTCGACCTGATCTTCAGGATCGAGGAGCGCCCGATCACCCCTGAGATGATCGCCAGAGCCGACATGATCAATACGGCGGCGCTGAACCTGCCCGTGCTCGACGCGACCGACCTCGTCATCTCGTGGATCCTGCCGATGTCGGAGCACAGCTGCGACTACGGGTCGATGCTGCCGCAGGTCCGCGCGCTCAGGGAGCAGGTCGACTGGGACCGGGTCGCCGTCGTCGCATCGGTCTCCCCGTACGCCTCGACGTTCCTGACCCTGCTCGACCGGCTCGGTGTGGCCTGCCCGAAGCCCCCGCCAGAGAACGCCGACACTCACTGGCCCTGAGCCTCGAACCGGGCCCGCCCCGCACGCGGCCCCGCTCTGTTCGCGCACAGGCCTGATGCGCCTGGAACGGCGGAAGGCCGCGCCTTGGCGGCGCGGCCTTCGCTCGTTTCCTGGGCGGGTGATGGCCTAGACGGTGCCCGGCCCGAAGGGGAAGCGGCCGTAGTAGTCGCCCACCTGGCTGCGGTACGCGGGCTCCTTGAACGCGGCCTCGTCGAACTCCGGCGAGTCCTTGATCTCCTGCTTGGTGCGGCTGAGGAAGACCTTCTTCTCCTGCGGGTCGATCTGCGTGACCGTACTCGCGGGAAGCATGACCTTCTTGCCGAAGATCCAGGGGCCGGTGTCGACGATCAGGTAGCTCTCGCCCACCTCGTACGTGGCCTCGTCCACCGAACCGATCTTCCCGTCCGTGGCCTCGACGTGGTATCCGACCACGTCGAAGTTCTGGTTGGTGCCGGTGACGGTCGGGCTGTAACTCCAAAGATCCTGCTGCATGTTCGCGTTCTCCCTTCGATTGACTTCGTCGGGACTCTCCGCTCTACCCGCTCACTCCGCGCCAAACGTCGTCACGTGGATACGACGGCCTTGCCAGACGGTAAGCCCGGCCACCGACCGGCACGATCGTGGGGAGTCACGCCTGGTGGACGGCGCAGCCGGGCAGATGTCACAGCCACCCCGTTTGTACCGCTAACCTGGACGTGGTCGCGCGCCGCTAGCTCAGTTGGTTAGAGCAGCTGACTCTTAATCAGCGGGTCCGGGGTTCGAGTCCCTGGCGGCGCACTACGGTACACACCGATGACCTGGGCATCCTCCACGCGGCGGGGGTGCCCATAGTCATTTTCGGCCCTGCGGGTTCTTCGGTCGTTACCGCGTCTCCTGCGCTCCGGTGGGACTGCTCCTGCTTCTCGCTCAGATGGTGTCCACTCGCGCGGGACGCCCCGCCCGGATCGGCCAGAAGCGGTAGAGCAGCACGACGAGCAGCGCGAGCAGTGCCCAGCCGACCAGCCCGGTCAGGCCGGCGACCACCACGTTGGGCTCAGCCTTGGCATCGCCGAGCAGCAGAATGGCGGGAGCCGAGGCGTTCATGGCGCCATGCCCGACAACGGCCGGCCAGACGCTGTTCGAACGCAGGCGCAGCCAGCCCAGCACGAGACCCCCAAGGATGCAGAATCCGGTGAAGTAGGCCCCCGCCCACGGCCCGAGGACCGGGTAGTTGTAGCCGAGCAGCGTGAGCGGGCTGTGCCACAGGCCCCAGGCCACGCCGGACAACGGCAACGCGATCAGCGGGCCGTGCGAGTCGGTCAGGGCGGGCAGCAACCAGCCGCGCCAGGCCCATTCCTCTCCGAGCGAGGGCACCGCGTTGAGCACCGGACCGACTAGCACTGCCGCGACAATTTGCGAGGTCGCCAGCGTTCCCAGGTCGCTCGGAAGGGGTGTGCCGCCCTGCAGCAGGATCGCTGTTCCCCCTCGTGGTGTTGCTCGCGGTGGTCCTGTACGGCGTGCTCCTGGCCAGGAGCGGCCACGCTCTTTCCTGGCCTGACCGCGGGCACCTTCATCGGACCGCAAGGCACGTCGTACTGGCTGGCCGGCCGCACCAGGCCGTCGCTCAGGCTGGAGCTGAGCGACGGGCCGCTGAACCGAATCGTGGTACAGGTCGGCGACGACCCCAACGCCCTCGCGGTACGCATCAGGAACCTGGTTCGGGACCGTTAGATCGCGAGCTCTCGACTTGGTGTCCGCCAGCGTCTTGGCCGCGTCCGAGGCCGTCTCCACCGGGTGCGGTGGTGCCGGTGCGGGAAGCCGGTGCCGGTCGGCATCAGTGCGGAGTGTTCGACTCGGATTCCGCGCGCAGGAGGATGACGGCCGAGGCCGTACGGGCGGCGAGCGGCCGGCTCGCGGTGTCCGCCGCCGCAGGGACCTACCTCTCCGGCGGTGCGTTCGCCCCCGGCCGCATGGTCGCGGTGCTGCGCGACGCGGTGGACCGCGCGGTGGCCGACGGCTACGACGGCATGTACGTTATCGGCGAGATGTCCTGGTCAGCTCCTGGTGACGCCCCGGGGCGGAGCGGCTGGGCGAGTACGAGACGGCGGTGAACGAGGTGTGCGCGACGCGCCCGGTGACGGGTCTGTGCCAGTACGACCGCCGTGACTTGGACGTAAGAAGGCTCACCGAGTCCGTGGGTCTGCACCCGAAGGTGGTGAGCACTCCGATGGTCTTCGAAACAGGACTGCTGCGCATCGTCGCGGTGCCCTGTGGCAGCGGCGCCGAGCAGCAGGTCTGGTTGCGGCTGAGCGGCGAGGCCGACGCCTCCTCCGGCGACGCGCTCGAACAGGCCCTGGTTTTGGCCGGAGCGTCTGGGACAGGGGATGTCCATGTCGACCTGGCGGACATGCGTTTCATCGACGTGCGTGCGGCACGCCAGTTCACCCAGGCCGCGCGTGGCCTGCCATCAGATCGCAGGCTCGTGCTCCACAACGCGCCCGATGTGGTGCGTCGCTTGATCGGGCTGTGCTGGCCCGCGCTGACCGGTTTGGAGGTGGCGAATGTCTGAGACCGCTGAGGCTCCCTCCAAGCTCGCCCACCTGGCGATGTTCTACTCCGGCACCGACGAGTATCTGGCCGGGGTGCTGGGCTTCCTGCGCGACGGGCCGGCCCGTGAGCAGCCCGCCTTCGTCGCCGTTCCCGGCCACAAGCTCGGCGTGATCCGCGACGGGCTGAACGGTCAGGCCGGCCGGGTGGCCTTCGCTGACATGAACGAAATGGGCCGCAATCCCGCCTGGATCATTCCCAAGGTGGCCGCGTTCCTCGACGCCCACGCGGGCCAGGCGGTGCGCTACGTCGGAGAGCCGATCTGGGCGACGCGCACGGAGGCGGAGATCCAGGAGGCCACGCGGCACGAGGCACTGATCAACCTGGTCTTCGCCGACCGCGCGGCGGCCATCCTGTGCCCGTACGACACCGCCCGGCTGGACGCCGGGACGCTCGCCAATGCCGAGCACACGCATCCGACCCTGGTGAGCGGGGGAGCCGAGCGGGCGAGCGCGGCGTATCGCGGCGGGGCCCTGTTCCCCGACGAATGCGACCTGCCACTGCCCCCCGTCCCGGCCGACGCCGTGAGCCTGTCCTACCGCGACGACCTCGCCGCCGTGCGGGCCGTGGCCGCCGAGCACGCCCGGCGCGGCGGCCTCGGCGGCGGTCGTACCGACGAGCTCGTCTTCCTGGTCAACGAGCTGGCGACCAACACCCTGGATCACACCCAGGCCCACGGCACCCTGCACATCTGGCACACCCGTGAAGAGATCATCGTCCAGGTGCGGGACCGCGGCCACATCGCCGACCCGCTCGCGGGCCGCCGCCGCCCGCCCGCTAACGCCGATCACGGCCACGGCCACGGCCTGTGGCTGGCCCATCAGCTCGGCGATCTGGTCGAGCTGCGCACCGGCCCATCCGGCACCACCATCAGAGTGCACGTGGGAGTGCCGGAGCCGCTCAGCCGGTGACGCCCCGGTCAGCTCGCGGAGACGGCGGTGGTCCTGCCGTTGACGTTCGAGATGTCCGCCGGCGCCGGGTCGATGTGGCCGCCGTCGCGGTCGTGGCGATCGGCGTCGGCGTCGTCGAACCACATTCCTCCGTCGCCCAGGTAGCGGAAGCAGATGGACCGGTCGGCGGGGACGGTGATCGTCACCCGGTAGAGGTCGTCTTCCGGCCGCATCGGGTGGGCGTAGGGATCCCAGTCGTTGAAGTCACCCACGAGGGAGAGGCCGGCCGGGGCCTGGTCGACCGGCACGGTGAAGGTGAACTCGACAAGCCCGTTCTTGGACGGCCTACCACGGTTGATCATCGTATGTCCTCCAGTAGCCGGTCATGTCCGCGACAAGAGAACGTACAAAGGGCCATCTGACCTGGCAGTGTCGCGGAAAGCCGCCCCCCGGGCAGCCGTATTTGCGTCCTACCCGTGGCCGTCATGGGGGATTCCCGGGCGTGTGCCAAGCGCAGCCATGGATTCGCTCTGCCCCCGGCAGGCGACCAGGCTAGTGGTAGGCGGGCACGAAGCCGTCCGCGCCGTCGGGCCGGAAGTCGGTCGTCTGAAGTACCTCACACAGCCGGGTCACCTCGAGCACGCGATGGAGGAAACCATGCACTCCGCTCAGCCGGAGGGAGCCACCGGCCCTGTCCGCCGCCGCATGGCCTTCCATGAGGGCGTCCACGCCGGTCACATCGCAGAAGTCCAGGGCGGACGTGTCGACCACGAGGGTCGTGTGGCCGTTTCTTACGAGATCGTCGAGGATCCCGGCCAGGAGGCCGGCCGTCGCGAGGTCAAGGTCGCCCGCGAGCCTGAGCACGGTGACCGGCGGATGGTGCGAAACCGAAATGATTAATTGCATGGCTATCTATGCGCCTTCATTGGGATTTGGGAGCTATATCCCAAAACACGCTACCCGTCGCCGTCTCTTCGATGGGTAACGTCAAGGCCCGCAGCTCACCGTGCGACATCATGCTGTTCCAGGAGAAATTCACGTCGCAGGCAAGTGCGCAAAGAACGCCCAACTGAGCGAGGTCCCGCCGTCAGGAAGGGGCGAGCGTCAGGGGCGTCGCCCTACCCCGGTGGCAAGCTCGCGGACGCGCCCGCGTGCCCCACGGGTGGTTCCGCGGCGAGGTTGAACGGCCCGGAAACGGGGCGGGTCACGGCCAGGCGGTAGGCCTCCCCGGCGTCGTCGGAGTGCAGGGCCTGGATCCGCAGGCACCCGGCCAGCCGTGGGTCGGCCAGCTCTCGTCCACCGCCTCCTCGCCGGGGCCTGGCGAGTACGCGCCCACGGAGGAGGCGTGCACCAGGGCGGGCACCCCCGCCGCCGCGACGGCGCGGAACACCCGCATACCCCCGAGGACGTTGGCCCGCCAGGTGACCACGGGGTCGTGGGTCGGCTGGAACAGCCACGCCAGGTTCACGACGGCGTCCGCGCCGGAGAAGATCTCCGTGAGGTCGGCCGTGACGACATCGGCCGTGCGCCACTCGGTCTTGCCGGGTCGCAGGCCCGGCGACCGCCTGGCCACTCCCACGATCGAGGTGACCGCCGGATCGTCCTCCAGTGCGGAGATCACGCTCGTCCCGACGTTCCCCGTCGCGCCCACCACAATGACTCGCATAAGGAGACGGTTGCCCTCCGTGCTCATACCGAAACGCTCCGGGCACCTCAGGGCGGCGTTTCGCCGGCCGGTGGCCGGGCAGCGCAACCTGCCGAGACTCTGCGAAGTGCCGTGCCTTCCCGACCTGGAGTATCCGATGCGGTTGCCCCTTTCCCGAGGTCCGATCACCTCGTACCTCTTCGAACGGCTGATCCGGCCGGCGCACGAGATCGATCCCCTGCCCGTCTCGCCGGTGGACGCGCCCCTTCACGACGACGATCTGCAGCTCGCGCTGTTCGTCTGCTACGAGCTGCACTACCAGGGCATCGACGGCGTGGACGAGAGTTGGGAGTGGAATCCCTCGCTGCTGGCCGCGCGGGCGAAGCTGGAGCGGTGCTTCGAGGAGGGCCTGGCGCGTGCCGTGCCGCGCCCGCCCGCCGTACCCGCGACGAGCCTGCGCAGGGCCCTGATAGAGCTGGTGACCGCCGCCGACGACGGCCCTTCGCTTTCGTCCTTCATCCAGCGCGAGGCCGACCTCGGCCAGTTCCGTGAGTTCGTCACACACCGGTCGATCTACCACCTCAAGGAGGCCGACCCGCACACCTGGGCGATCCCGCGGTTGCGCGGCGGACCCAAGGCCGCCCTGGTGGAGATCCAGGCCGACGAGTACGGCGGGGGCCGCGCCGAGCGGATGCACTCGGAGCTGTTCCGGGCCACCATGCGCGGTCTGGAACTGGACGACTCCTACGGCGCCCACCTCGACCGCGTGCCCGCGATCACCCTGGCCGTCTCCAACGTCATGTCGCTGTTCGGCCTGCACCGCAGATGGCGCGGCGCCCTGCTCGGCCACCTGGCGGCACTGGAGATGACCTCATCCCTGCCCAACATGAAGTACGGCCGGGGGCTGCGGCGGCTCGGGGGCGACGCGGCGGCCACCCGCTTCTACGACGAGCACGTGCAGGCCGACGCCGCCCACGAGCAGATCGCCGTCCACGACATGTGCGGCGGCTTCGCGATCGCCAACCCGTCCCTGACCGGCGACATCCTCTACGGCGCCGCATGCGCGACGACGGTCGAACGGCTCTTCGCCGAGCACGTCATCAGCCGCTGGCGAGGCGGGGCCTCCTCGCTGGTGAGGGGCGGCCGGCCAGGTCACGCCGGGGCGTCGGGCTCGCTCGGCGCCTTGAAGCCGGTCACCTTGTGCGAGCCGTCGCAGAAGGGTTTGGTGGACGACCGGCCGCAACGGCACAGCGCGACCGTCGCCCTGCCCGGGTCGATGGGACGCCCGTCCTGAGTCGTCAACGCGAACGGCCCACGTATGAGAAGCGGACCATCCTCACACGGTGTGACCGTGACCGGGTCCTCACTTCGCTGCGGCATGCCTCAATCTTGCCCGGCCGCACGAAAGCAAACGTCCTGCCCCACCAGGTGGGGAAATCGTCGCCCAGGCCGGCTGGGAGCCGCCGGACGTTCCATCCCCGTGGCACCGCTCATCGAATCCTTTCAGCGTGGAGACCCCGGCCTTCAGGCCGGGGAGGAAACGC